>NZ_JBHUAF010000133.1:0-20282 GCF_042789895.1 Kitasatospora sp. NPDC056783 | reverse complement strand
GTCCCGGCCCACTGAACGTCGTGGACCCCGGGCAGGGTCTGGGCCGTGTCTAGCGCCCGATCTCCCGGGCTGCGGTCAACCGGCCGCGTACGGCGGCATGGACCTCGGCCTCCTCGGCCGGGTCGGCGGCGAGCCTGCGCAACCGCTCCAGCACACGCGCGTCGCCCGTGGTGGCGACGTGGCGCGCGGCGAGCTCACGCGTGGACTCCTCGCAGTCCCAGAGGCACTCGACGGCGGGCCCCTCCGGAAAGTGCACGTCGGTCACGGCGAGCGCCCGGGCGGCGCGTCCGCGCAGCTCGGAGCAGGCGGCCTCACCGTAGATGTGGCGCAGGACCGGTACGGCGTCGGCGGCGGCCAGCCGCCCCGCACCGTCCACCAGCGGCCCGATCCCCGCGCCGCTGACCCCGCGCGCGGAGACCCAGCGGCGCAGCCCGGCCACCACCAGCGGACCGTCGGCCGGCTCCCCGGCATCGGCGAGCAACTGGACGGCGGCCTCGCCGAGCGCGCTGTCGGCGCCGCCGGTGGCCGGGTCGGCCCAGCGACGGGCGTGCACCAGCACCTCGGGGCCGCGCATCCGGCCGAGCAGTTCCAGGGCTGAGCGGACCATCCGGTCGTCCACGTCCGCGGCGGCGGCCTCGATCAGCTCGATGGCGGCCGGGTCCCGCTGGTCGACCAGGTAGCGCAGGGCGGCCCGGCGGGCGCCGGGCAGTCCGTCGCGCGCCGCTTCCAGCAGCAGCGGGCGGTCCTCCGGCCGGACCACGGCGGTCAGGCAGCGTGCGGCCGCGGCCGCACGGCGGTCCACCGCGTCGGGGCCGGACGGCGATTCGGGATCGCGGGCCGGCTCCGGGCGGGCGTCGGGCCGGCCGAGGAAGGCGCCGACGCCGTGACCGCCGAGCTCGCCCTGGTCGGCCCAGGCCAGCACGTCGTCGGTGGACCAGCCGGGGGTGACGCCGCTGCGGTTGATCTGGCGTTGCCACAGGTCGAAGGGTGACTGCTCGCTGGCCGCGGCCACTCTGGGGTGGTAGGCGGCCCACAGCCGCCAGGGCCTGGGCTCGTACGCGTTGCGGATGAACTCGCGCAGCTCGGCGTCGCCCTCGGGGCCCGGCGCGAAGTGGTCCAGCACCGCGGTGCCGAGCAGCAGCAGGCCGCGGTCGTCGTCGCGCAGGGCGAGCTCGTCGAGGGCCCAGGACCAGTTGGCGCCGGTGGCGGCGTACTCGCGCAGCATCAGCAGCGCGTCGCGCCGGCCGTACGCGGCGAGGTGGCCCAGGACGGAGAGGGCGAGGCCGGTGCGGCTCTCGTCGTCGGTGACCAGGTCCTCGGCGGAGTGGAGGTGGTCCTCGATGCCGTCGAGGGGGGCTTCCAGCTCCATGTAGATGCGCGCGTAGTAGAGGGAGCGGCTCTCGACCTGCCAGTCGGCTCGCGGGTCCCTGGTGACGCACTCCTCCAGCGCGGCGATGGCCTCGGCACGGTCGGCGGCCAGCGCATGGAGCTGCCCGTCACCACGGCCTCGCTGAAGGAGGCCAAGGAGGCTGGCACTGGGTGCTATCACTGGCTCGAACATGAGGTCAGCATCCGTTGCGGCGGTCGTAGTGGCAACGGGATTTCCGTCGCCGGGGTCTCTGGTCGGTACTGCGGTGGGCGCCCGGGCGCCGGAATCACCGAAGGTTACCGCTTCGGGACCCCGTCCGCCCACAGGGCGATGAGGGGTCCGGCCACAGTGGCATATGCCAGAGGAACTTTGCCTGAGTTCTGTCCAAATCGCCCGCAGGGGTGACGACGCTGTGCGACAGTCTTCTCACTGTCCGAACGACCCGCAGACCCGCGGGCCGTATCCGAGCGATGGGCCCGCCATGATCATGCCCTTAGGCGCCACCCGCCCGCCGGAAGCCGTCGTGGACGGCACCGGGGCGGGCGGGAGCGTCGGCGCTCCCGGCGGTGCGGGCGGCCGCGAGGGCACGGGCGGCGCCGACGACGGAACGGACGGCAGAGTGGACGGCACCGCGCAGGAGCCGTCCGGCCGCTACCTCGGCGACGGCCACCACCACGGGACCGATGACGGCCTGACCGGCTCGGCCGAATGGGACCTGCTGACCGACGGGGCCCACTGGAGTCCCGCGGCCTACCTCCTCCTCGGGTGCGACCCGTGCCACGGCCCGCTCAGCCTCGACCGGCTGCCCGACCGCCTCCCCGAGGCGGACCGGCCGCTGCTGCGGCGGATGATGACCGACGCCCTGGTGCACGGCCGCCCCGCCGCCGGCGTCCTGCGGGTCCGCCGACCCGACGGGCGGCACGACGGGGTGGAGTGCGCGGGCGAACCCGTCCTCGGCCCGGACGGCACCGTCACCGCGCTGCGCATGCTGCTCCGCCCGGCTCCGCCGGCCTGAGCCCCGGCCCCGGCACCGGCCCGCCGGAAGCCCCGCCGGCCCCGGTCAGGCCAGCCGCGGCCGGTTCTTGGCATCCGCCGCCCGCAGCGCCAGGCCCAGCTCCTCCCGCAGTTCGTCCACCGCCGGCAACCCCCGGTACCGCGCGGTCAGCCGGTACATCTCCCGCAGCCGGTCCCACGTCCGGTGCGAGGAGTTCTGACCGATCAGGTTCATCACCATCTTCGCCTGGAACCGCGCCGCGTCCGGTTCACCGGCCATCAGGTGCACCGAGGCCAGGGTGATCCGGTCGAACAGCGCGGAGCGCAGCTGCCCGGTCCCCTCCCGCAAGGTGATCACCCGCTCCGCGTGCCCGCAGGACCGGGCGGCCGCCCGCGGGTCGTGCTCGGCCAGCGTGCGCAGCACCAGGGCCTGCATGCCGCGCAGTTCGGCCTCGTCGAACACCTGCATCCAGGACGGCGGCGGCTCCGGCGACTCCTCGGCGAACAGGTCCTCGGCCTCCCCGAGCAACCGGTAGGTGTCCTCGGAGTGCCCGACCGAGGCGTGCGCCCACGCCTCGACGGTGTTCAGCATGGCGCGCGTCCTGGGCATCGGCCGCCCTCCGGTCGCCTTGGCCGCCGCCATCAGGTCGAGCGCGTCGTCGGCCCGGCCCAGGTGCACCATCTGCCGCGCCGCCCGGGAGATCGCCTCGCCGGCCCGCGGCCGGTCGCCCGCCTCCTTGGCCGCGTCGGCCGCGATCATGAAGTACTTCTGGGCGGTGGGCTCCAGGCCCACGTCGTGCGACATCCAGCCCGCCAGCACCGCCAGGTTCGCCGCGACCAGCCACAGCCGCTGCTCCGCGGCGGGAGCGTGGTGGTGCGTCAACAAGCCTCCCACCTCGTTCAGTTGACCGACCACCGCCTTGCGCTGCAAGCCCCCGCCGCGGGCCGCGTCCCAGGCTCTGAACACCTCCACCGAGTGCTCCAGCGACTCCACCTCGTCGGACCCGACCGGGCCCGCGTCGTACACGTCCACCGCCGGGTGCAGCCCGCTCCCGGCGACCACCTGTCGCGGCCCCGGGACGGAGGCCGCGTACGCGACCGCGTCCCCGCTCAGCCAGCCCTTCAGCGAGTCGGCGATGACCGCTCCGGCCGTGAGCGCGGCTCCTGCGCCCACCAATCCACGTCGGTTCAGCATGAGGTCCATTCCCGTGAACTCGGTGAGGACCGCGGCTGTTCGATCCGGCGACCATGGCACTGCTGCGGACGCGTCCGCTCCGGACCTGGTGGGCCGGTGTCGTTCCAGACCGAGGTCCTCAGTGGTGACGACACGGCCGAGCCGCTCCGTGAACACGGCCGCCAGCACCCTCGGCACCGGATCGCGCGGGATCTCCCCCTGCTCGATCCAACGCCGTACCCTCGACGTGTCGGTGGACAACTGCTGCTGCCCCAACGCGGCACCCCGACGGTTGACCAGCCGCGCCAGCTCGCCCTTCGACCATCCGGTCAGGACGAACAGGTCGGCCAGTCGGGTGTTGGGTTCCCTGCTCAACGAAGCCCCCAGGTTCCTCGGCTGATCCGAGGCTAGAGGCTCCGGCAAGTGCCGGGCGAGCATTCGCCACCGTTCGCCAGGGCCCGCCAGACTACTAAGCCAGTGCCCGACGGGTGTGTTGTAGGGGTGCGCCACCTCGCCCCCCGGGTCGGGCGGCGTCCCACCAGCGTCGGGGCTGTCCCCCGACGGTGGCACGGGGCGCTCCCGGTCCTCACCCGAGGGGGTGGCGCGGCCGGGTGGCGCGGGGGCGCCGGGCACGGCCACGGCAGTCCGGCCGACCGCGTTCCCCAGGATGCGGACGGCCGGAGCACCGTCGAACAGGGGTTCCTGACCCCGCGTCCGTGCCCGGCGCCCGCGCACCACCCGTCACGCCGCACCACGAGCCGTACCGCACCACCCGCAGGGCCGCCGTCACGCCAGGAAGCACACGGCACCGGCCCTCCCCCGCCCCCGCGGGGCAGCACCCGCCGACGGACCGGAAGGGACCACCCTCAGCCCATGTACTCCTCAGCGACGACCCCCACGCCCACCGCGGGCCGCCCCGCGCTGCGCCCCCCCACCGCAGCCACCGGCCGCCCGGGCCCCAAGCCGGTGCCCCCGGTGCTACGGCCGGCGGCCCCACGCGGCGCCGAGGGCCGGGCCACGGACACCCGGGTCGTCCCGACCGGCCGTACCGCGCTCGGCCCCACCGGCCGTACCGCGCTGGGCCCGACCGGCCGCACCGCGCTGGGACTGCGCGCCCCCGAGAGCGGCCTGCCTGGCGCCGGCCGGATGCCGCTGGCCCGACAGGCCGACGGCCAGGTGCTGCGGGCCCGGAGGCCCGGCCAGCCCGGCGGGGGCCCGGAGCGGATCGATCCCTCCGCGCTCCAGACCCCGGCGGTCCGGGCCGCGCTCGCCGGCGTCTCGCGGATATGTCCCGCGTTCACCCCGCGCCAGGTCCTGCGTGAGGGCAGCCGCCACATCCTGGTGGCGGGCACCATCGGACGGGCTCCGGTGGTCGCCAAGTGCCTGGCGCCGCAGGCGGTGCGGAGTGAGTACTTCGAGCAGTTGGTGGCCGATTTCCACCACGAGGTGGCGGTCTACCGGGCGTTCGTCCGGCACCGTCCGCCGGTGCGGCTGCCCCGGCTGGTCGCGGCCGACCACGACCGGTGCGTCCTGGTCATGGAGCGCGTCCCCGGGCGCCCGGCCGCCCGTGAGCGCCACCCGGTCAACGCGCCCACCCCGGGCGAGGTGCGGGCGCTGCTCACCGCGGTCCGCACCCTGAACCTGTGGCGGCCGCCGGCCGACGTCTTCCGGCCACGCCTGGACTACCAGTTGGAGATCGCCCGCTACCACTCGGTGGGCCAGCTCACCGACCGGGACGCCGGCGACCTGCGCGGCCTGCTGCACGGCCTCGGCAGCACCCCGTTCCAGCTCTGCCACGGCGACGCCCTGCTCAGCAACATGCTGCTGGCGCCGTCCGGCCCGGTGCTGGTCGACTGGGAGCAGGCCGGCTGGTACCTGCCCGGGTACGACCTGGCGGTGCTCTGGAGCGTCCTGTCCGGGGACACCGCGGCGCGCCGTCAGATCAGCCAACTCGCCCAGAGCGGCGGCACCCTGGCCCGGGACGCCTTCCTGGTGAACCTGGTGCTGGTGCTGATGCGCGAGATCCGGCTGTACGACGTGCCGGGCGCCGGCGAGGAGCAGCGGATCATGATCCGCCGGCTCTACGACGACGCGGCCCTCGCCCGCCGGGCCGTCCGCGCCGCGGTCGGGACGCGCTGACCCCGGGCCACGCCGAGGCACTACGGCCGGGCGCCCCGCCCCAGGGCGGCCCGGCCGGCGGCCTCCAGCACGGTCTCCTCGGGGGCCAGGTGCACCCGGCTGCTGAGCACGTCCCGCAGGTAGCGCTCCAGCGGGTGACGCCGGCTCAGGCCGGGGTTGCCGGTGAGGGCGACGGCCTGCTGGACCACCGCCGTCGCGGCCCGGGTGGCCAGCAGGTGGGCCGGGCCGGTCCGGGCGACGGCCTCCGGCTCCCCCCGGTCCACCCGGGGGGCCAGCCCCTCGACCAGTTCCTCGGCACCGATCAGCTGGGCCTCGATCTCGCCGAGGGCGGTCCGGTAGCGGGGCAGGGTGCCGAGCGGCTCGGTCAGGTTGGCCGGGGTGCGCTGGTTGAGGAAGCGGATCAGCCAGGCCTCGGCGGCCCGGGCGACGCCGATCGCCACGGCGGAGAGGGCCAGATCGTGCCAGGCGACGGAGAGTCCGTCAGCCGCGTCCACGTCCTGACGGGCCGTCCGGCCGACGGGCGCCAGGCCGAGCGCGAGCTCGTCCGGCACCCGGACCCGGTCCAGCACGACGTCGTGGCTGGCGCTGGCCCGCAGTCCGAGCTGGTCCCAGGTCGGGTCGATCTCCAGGCCCTCGCTCTCGCCGCGGACCAGGAAGGTGCCGATCCGGGGCTCCTCCTCGTCGGTCCGGGCGGTCACCGCCATCCAGGCGAGCGCCTCGGCACCGGTGCAGTACGTCTTGCGGCCCGTCAACAGCCAGCCCTCGCCGTCCCGCCGGGCCACCGTCCCGGGCTGCTCGCCCGCTCCGGCGCCGGGCTCCGCCCGCAGCGTGTTGACCAGCGCCGGGCCGCGCCGGGACTCGGTGAGCAGCCGCCGGTAGCCGGCCGTCGGCCAGTCGGCGCGGCGGGCCTGTTCGGCGTGCCGGAGCAGGGTGAAGGCGGTGACCACGGCCACCGAGGCGTCCCCGCGGCCGAGTTGGGCCAGCACCCGGACGGTGTCGGCGAGCGTTCCGCCCGGGCCGCCGTACCGCTCGGAGACGGTGAGGGTCAGCAGTCCGGCCTCGTGGACGGCCTCGATCCCCTGGTACGGGAAGGTCGCGTCGCGGTCGTGCTCCTCGGCTCGGGCGGCCAGCAGGTCGACCACCCGGGGCAGTCCGGCCAGCGCGGTCGCGATCGCGGCGCGGTCGGGACCCACGGGGCCGGTGGAGTCGGCGGGCGGCGGACCGGCGGACTCGGGATGGCCGGAACTCGCCCGCGACGGAACGGTCCGGGAACGGCGCCCGGTGGCGGCCTTCCCGGCGGAAGCGCTCGCGGCGGAGCGGTCCCCGGCGGGGTGGCCGTCGAGCGAGAGGTCCTCGGACGGACGGTCGACGGTCGAACGATTGGCGGCGCGGGTCGTCATGATGCGATGCCTCCGGGCGGCAGCGTGGGCTCGACGGATGCGGGCGGCACGCCGTACGGGCGCGCGGTACCGAGCGGCGGCCCCGGAGGTCGGCTCAAGGCCCCGCCCCCTGGTGTCGGCGCCGGCCGGATCCGGCCGGACGCCCACCGCCGGGGACGGATGTCCCCCTCAGCGGCCCGGACACGCCGCGCTGGCGGTGCGCCGCAGATCCAGGTGCCTGCGACGGGTCAGCAACGGAAGACGGCACGGCATGTCCGCGACTGTACGAACCGTTGATCGATACCGTCAAGCAGCGCCCGAACCCCGAACAGGGCGGCCCCGCCGGTCCGGGCGGGACGGTCCACCCGGCCGGAATCAGCCCTGCTGGAACATGTCCGCCGGGAGCGGCTTGAGCAGCTGGTACAGGTCGTCCGAAACCGGTCGGTCCCAGGACGCGATGGTGACCAGCACGCCGTCGCTGCGGCCGAACTGGGAACAGAACACGCGTTCCTCGCTGACCTTGACCTTCTTCACGATCAGCAGGTCGTCCCCGAGCATCACCGGGAAGTCCTCGGCCGAGACGAAGTCGACCGGCTCGTCGTTCTCCAGCGCCGCGAGCAGCTGCCGCACCTCGAAGGGCACCTCGTCGCCGGTCTCCCGGGCGGGCGAACCGTCGGGGAGGTTGCCGATGAACATCGCCGGGCCTCTGCCGCCGAACAGGTCGTAGCGCAGGAAAATGCCCTGGCAGGAGCCGTCCGGACCGGTCATCATGGCCGCACCGAAGTCACCGGGCCAGTCGCCCGGGTCCATCGCGAGCACGTCGAAGTCCGGGCCGGCGGGCTGTCCGGAGCGACGGCGGAGAAAAGACATGGGACCATCGTACGTGCCCGGCACACCACGCTCGCGAGGTGGGTCGGGCACCGTCGGAGGACGGTCGGGAGATCGACGCTCAGAGACCAATGTTGACTCTGAGCAACCGTCCGGGCTACGTTCGGTTCTGCACGACAGCCGTTCTGGGTTTCACCCTCCGGGGGGACGGCATGTCGCAAACGCGGCCCTACACGCGTTTCCCTCACTGTGCACTTGTCGTGCCGAACTGCCGAGCACCCAGCTTCGTCGTCGCACACAGCACGAACACACAAGCCAACATTTCCATGCACCACAAGCCAGATCCGCGGGGCCCCGGCCCGTCGCTCCCGTGGATCTGCTCGGGACGCCGCCGCGTGGGGGCGTGCGGGTCCCGAGCGTTCGGTGCCGCCGCCGAGTCGCTCTCGGCTTCGGCACCACCCTCCCGGCGACTGCCGGCCCCTTGTGGGGGCCGGGACCGGCCGACGCACCCCGGTGCGCAGGGGATGACTGGGAGGATGGCCTGGCAGCTTGCCGGGCCGCACAGCAGGCGCCGTGTCTGGCCGCGTGGGGGCGGTGGGCACGGCGTCTGCCTGTGCTCATACTCTGAGCTGCGTTTGTCTAACAGTCAACAGAAATTCTGACGTGGCGCGCTCAATGGATCATCAGTTGTGATGTTCGGACTCGAAAGATCGTCCGCGGAGCGGGCCCCCTCGGTCCGGGACCCGCTACCGCGACGAGAGGCCCCGCGAGGGCCCCCGGCGGACCTCAGGTGAGGTCGAACTCACCGTCCCGGGCGCCGAGCACGAAAGCCCGCCACTCGGCCGGGGTGAAGACCAGGACGGGGCCGTTCTCCTGACGGCCGTCCCGCATCCCGATGTAGCCGTCCACGAAGGCGATCTGCACGTCCCCGACGCCCTGGCTGCTGCACAGCCACTCCGCCCCGGTGAAGTCCACCTTGGGCTTGCCGTTGCGCGCCAGCTCCGGCTGCGCCGCGGCGGCCTCCGTGTCCGTCCCGCTGTTTGATCCCACTGACCGATCTCCTCCCGACGGTGTTCCGGGGCCAGCCTAGCCACACCGCCCGTGCCCGGTCAGCGGGTTGACGAGGACTCCTCCGGCCGCGGCCGGAGACCACCCGAGGACGGGTCGAGGCGTGTCCCGACCGGCGGGGGCGGCGGCCAACTGCCAGAGTGCTGCCAGGGTGCCCGGGAGCCTCCGCCGGCCCCGCTCCACCCGGCCCGCCGCTCCGCCGCGTACGGTGCCCGGTCCCGCCGCCCGACCACCCCGCCGGACCTCCGGGCCGCTTCGTCCACCCGATCCGCCCGATCCACCGACCCCATGTCGCCGATCCGCTCAAGGGAGCAGCCGATGAGCCGCCGGGACGACACCCGCGCCGACGTCATCCCCATCTCCGACGCCCCCTCGGCCCACCCCCCGGCACCCCGTACGCCACCCTCGCCCGCCCCGTTGCCCCGGCCGACCGCCGCTCGGCCGACCGCACACGGACGGGTCGGGATCGTCCTGGTCTCGCACAGCCGGGAACTGGCCACCGCCGTACGCTCGCTCGCGCTCGCACTGACCGGATCCGGCTCCCCCGCGCCGGTCGCGGCGACCGGCGGCGACCTGCCGGACGGACCCGGCATCAGCGCCGTCCTGGTGGCCGCCGCGACCCGCCGGGTGGACCAGGGCCACGGCGTGGTGCTGCTCGCGGACCTGGGCGGGGCGGTCACCACCGTCCGCGCGCTGCTGTCCGACGCGGAAGAGCACGGCCTGCCGTTCCCGGTCCGGTTCGCCAACGCCCCGTTCGTGGAGGGGGCGGTGGCCGCCGCCGCGACCGCCACGGCGGGCGGCGACCTCGCGGCGGTGCTGGACGCGGCGGAGGAGGCCTACCGGCAGTACAAGGGCTGATCCCTCCGGCGCGGCCTGCCGGGCGGGGGCGCGCGACAGGGCGTGCGGGCCCCAGGAAGGGCGCGCGGCGCGGCGGGTGCCCCAGGTGGGTTCAGCGATGCGGTGGGTTCAGCGATGCGGTGGGTTCAGCAGCGCTCCTTGCCCTCCCAGGTGAAGACCGCCGGGCCCTCGCACTCCAGCGCGTGGCGCAGCCGCTCGAGCTCGGTGTCGGTCATCGGCGGCAGCTGGTCCAGCCCGAACCAGCCGACCTCCAGCGACTCGTCGTCGTTCACCCGGGCCTCGCCGCCGACCGCGCGGCAGCGGAAGGTCAGCACCAGGTACTGCGTCACGTCCCCGTTCGGGTACGTGACCTGCGGCGAGACCGTGACGGAGGCGAGCAGCTCGGGCACGGCCACCACCCCGGTCTCCTCCTCGCACTCGCGCACCACGCCGTCGGCGGGCTGCTCACCGGGGTCGAGGATGCCGCCGACCGGCGCCCACCGGCCGTCGTCCGCCCGGCGGGCGAGCAGTACCCGGCCCCGGTCGTCCAGCACGACGGCGACGACGGCGCTCAGCCAGAGCGGACGGGTGCCCACGACGGCGCGGAGTTCGGCGAGGAAGGGGGGAATGGCCATGGGCCGCAGCCTATCGGGGCGGTTGCGGGCCGACCCGGCGCACCCGGCCGGCGCCGGGGTCACGGCCGGGCAGTGCGGCGAGCACGGTGAGCCCGAGGATGCGCAGGTCGAGCCGGAGCGAACGGTGCTCGACGTACCAGAGGTCGAGTTCGGCCCACTCGGGACGGCTGAGCGGGCGGGGGCTCCGGCCGCGGCTCAGGGCGTGCAGCTGGGCCCAGCCGGTGAGGCCGGGCCGTACCGCGAGCCGGCCGCGCTCGCGGCCGGAGTAACGCATCACCTGGTCGGGGCCGGCCGGCCGGGGTCCGATCACCCCCATCTCCCCGCGTGCCACGTTCCACAGCCGCGGCAGCTCGTCCAGGCCGGTGCGACGCAGCAGGGCGGCGAACCGACCGTCGCCGCCGGTCCGGAAGCGGAGGATCTGGAACTCGCGGCCGTACCGGCCGGTCCGGGTCAGCCGCTGGAGGACGGGTCCGCCGGTGGTGCAGCGGAGCAGGAGCGCGATCAGCAGGGCCAGCGGCAGGGCGACGATCGCGGCCAGGGCGGCGACGGCGAGGTCTCCACCGCGTCTCATGAGGCGGCCTCGGCGCGATCCGGTCTGCCGCCCACCGCTCCCCCTCCGCGACGATTCGAGCCGGAAGAACGCATTCACAGTAGGGGTGGGATGAAGCTCCCGTCCCGGAATGGTGAAAGAAGAGGGCATGCGATTGTCGGACTGGACGATATTCAGTCGGTCTGACCAATTTCGCTCGATTGGCCGTTTCGGAATGCCGAAGACGATCGACGCATCGAGTCGGGCGGGCGTCCGGTCGGAGGCCGTGCTCCGGACGGCCCGCATCCGCGTTCGGGACGGCCGGCCCGGTCGGCGGGGACGCGGCGGCCGAGTACGTGGTTCGCGTGGGTGCCCCGGGCGCGGGCGCGGGGCCCGCGTGCGGCCGGATGCCGTCGTCGTCAGAGCGCCGCGCGGCGCCGGTCGCGGAACAGGCCGAAGGCGATCCGGCCGAGCAGCAGGACGCCGGCGGCCAGGCAGCCGGCCACCGCCATCGCCCAGGCCGGACCGTCACTGTCCGGCACGAACACGGCCACGACGATGCCGAGCGCCAGGCAGGCCAGGCCCACCACGGTCAGCGGGAGCTGGTGGGTGACCAGGGCCCCACCGCTGCACGCGCGCGCCATCCGGGAGGCCCCGTGGAGGTGGAAGGGGTCACGGTCCGCATCTGCCATGAGCCCAAGGTACCCCGGCGCGACCCGGGCGGCAGCCCGCACGGAGTGAAGGTTCGAACACGCCGTGCGATCGGGCGGTCCGGGCTGGTCAGAGGGCCGGCCGGAGCCGACCCGATGTGTGTCCGAGGCCTCCACACAAGCATTCCGGCTCCACAATCAGTCCACGAAAAATCCTCGTCCCCCCGGTACAACCATCCACTGAGTGCAACGGTCTCAATGGCATTGAGTGATCCAGGAGCCGTTCGAGGGACGGGTGTGACCCCCCACCGAGAACAGGAATATCCAGGGGCGGAGCCTCCACCCCTGGAGTCGGAGGCCGGGCTCCGTCCTCCGGCGGTACCGCCACGCCGCTCGGCGAACGAGGGGGAACCGTGCCGCAGTCCCAGTCCAGTACATCCATCTTCAAGGCCCGCGCCCGGCCGATGCCCGGCATGCGCGCGCTGCCGCCGCCCGCAGGGTGGCCGGCGGGCGGGCAGGACATCGGCCGGCTCGTCGACCGTCTGCACGGCATCGGCCGGCCGCCGGGCGGCCCGCCCGGCGGCCACCGGGACGGCCTCGACTGGTACGGCGGGGGCCGTCACCGGGCAGCCGTCGAAACGGAACAGCAGGACGCTCGGGGCGAATGGCTGCGGTTCGCCCCCGTCCAGCCGCTGTTCCGGGCCCGGGCGGCCCAGCGGCTCGCCGTGCTCGCGTACCACGGGGTGACCGACCACCGCTCCTTCGGCGCCCAGCTCGACCGGCTCCAACGGCTCGCCACGCCCGTCTCGCTCGACGCGGTCCTCCAGGCCGTGGCCGAGCGGCGGCCGCTGCCGCCCCGGAGCGTCCTGGTCACCTTCGACGACGCCGACCGGAGCGTGCTGACCGACGCCCTGCCGGCCCTCGACGCCCGGGGCATTCCGGCCACCGCGTTCGTCATCTCGGAGCTCATCGGCACCGAGCGACCGTTCTGGTGGCACGAGGCCGACTTCCTCGCCCGGCACGGGGGCCGGGCCCGCTCGCTCGACTGCGGGCACCCGTCCCAGCTGCTCCACCGGCTCAAGGCCATGCCGGACCCGGACCGCCGGCGCAGCCTGCACGAGCTGCGGGTCAGCGCCGACCGCCGGCCGCCCCGCCAGGAACAGCTCACCCCGGCCGACCTGCTCGCCCTGCGGGACGGGGGCGTCGCCATCGGCAACCACACCCAGGGGCATCCGTGCCTCGGGCGCTGCGACGACGACACCGTGCGCGCCGAGATCACCGGCGCCCACGAGGCCCTCACCCGCTGGCTGGGTGAACCCCCGATCGCCTTCGCCTACCCGGACGGCGGCCACGACGTCCGGGCCGAGGCCGTCCTCCAGGAACTCGGTTACCGCCTCGGCTTCCTCTCCGACCACCGCCTGGGCCCCCGGCTCCCCTCCCACCCCCTCCAGATCAGCCGCCTCCAGGTCGACTCCACCACCAGCACCCGCCGCTTCGACACCATCCTCTCGGGCCTCGAACCCGCCTACCGCCGCTGGCGCCGCCAGGCCGTCGCGTAGCGGGAGGAGCCGTTGTCCCGGTCGCGCGGGAAGTCGACTCCACCGACTTCCCGCGCGCGTGGGTCGTCGGGCGGGCACCGGGAACGGCCCCGCGAGCCGGCCGCACAGCCGTCGCACACGAGCCCCGGAATCACGGCGGGGCCCTCCGGACGGACCCGCTCGGCCTCCCATCCGCACCGAAGCGAACCAGCCACGAATCTACGCGCATAGACTCATGGCGGCCGAGCAGGCCACGGGGCCTGCCGCGCGGCCCGCTCGTGAGAAGTCGGGCAGGCCGACTTCCCGCGCGGTGTCGCCTCGGGCGGCGTCAGCCGATGAGGGTCGCCAGGGTGTTGCCCTGGGGGTAGAGGGCGGCGACCGCCGGGAGGTGGGCGGGGGCGCCGGCGTGGAGAACGGTGAGGGTGCCGTTGCCCGTTCGGCCGGGGTCGGCGACGCGGCGCAGGGCCTGGGCGGCGACGGCGTCGGCGGAGCCGCGCAGGGTGAGCGCCGGGGAGGCGGTCGGGGCGACGGCGGCGCGGATGCGGTCGTCGACGAGTTCGTAGTGGGTGCAGCCCAGCACGATGGTGTCCGTACCGGCCGGCGTGCGGGAGGCGGCGTCGGCGATGGCGGCCGTGACGGCCTCGTCGTCGCCGTGCTCGACCGCGTCCGCGAGGCCCGGGCACGCGACCTCGGTGACCTCCGCCGAGCCGCCGAAGTCACGGATGAGCCCGCGCTGGTAGGCGCTCCCGGTGGTGGCCGGGGTGGCCCAGATGGCGACCCGGCCGCCCTGCGCGGCGGCGGGCTTGATCGCCGGGACGGTACCGATCACGGGCAGCCCGGGCTCCAGTTCGGCCCGCAGCGTGGCGAGCGCGTGGACGGAGGCGGTGTTGCAGGCGATCACCAGCGCGTCGGGTTCGAGCGCGGCGGCGGCCCGGCAGCAGCCGAGGGCCAGCTCGGTCACCTCTTCGGGCGTACGCGGCCCCCACGGCATCGAGGCCGGGTTGGAAGAGAGCACCAGATCCACGTCCGGGCGCAGCTTCCGAAGGGCGGCGGCGGCGGCCAGCAGACCGATTCCGGAGTCCATCAGTGCGATCTTCACAGGTCAAGACTTTAGTCGATTCCCCCGCCGGGCCCCGTTCTGCGGCAGACTGCCGGAGTGACCGTCCTGCTGTGGATCACCGCGTCCTCCCTGCTGGTCTGGCTCTGGCTGGCGTGCTGCCACGGCCTGTTCTGGCGCACCGACGTCCGGCTGCCGCCGCGCCGCCCGCCGGTCCACTGGCCGCAGGTGGCGATCGTGGTGCCGGCCCGGGACGAGGCGTCGGTGCTCCCGATGAGCCTGCCGACGCTGCTCGCCCAGAAGTACCCGGGACGGGCCCGGGTGATCCTGGTGGACGACCACAGCTCGGACGGCACCGGCGCGTTGGCGGCGGAGCTGAGGACGATCGGCGGCCTGGAGCTGACCGTCACCACCCCTCCCCCGCTGCCACCGGGCTGGACCGGCAAGCTGTGGGCGCTGCGGCACGGCGTGGAGCTGGCCGGTCCGGACGCCGACTACCTGCTGCTGACGGACGCCGACATCGCGCACGGCCCGGACTCGCTGGCCGAGCTGGTGGCCGCCGCCGAGGGCAACGGGCTGGACCTGGTGTCGCAGATGGCCCGGCTTCGGGTGAAGACCCGCTGGGAGCGGCTGATCGTGCCGGCCTTCGTGTACTTCTTCGCCCAGCTGTACCCGTTCCGCCGGAGCAATCGCCCCGGTGCCCGTACGGCGGCCGCGGCCGGCGGCTGTTCGCTGGTGCGGCGCGACGCGCTGGAGCGGGCCGGCGGGGTGGCCGCGATCCGCGGCGCGGTGATCGACGACGTGTCGCTGGCCCGGGCGGTGAAGTCCACCGGCGGCCGGACCTGGCTGGGCCTCGCCGACGACGTGGACAGCGTCCGCCCGTACCCGGGGCTGGAGCAGTTGTGGCGGATGGTGTCGCGCAGCGCGTACGCCCAGCTCAGGCACTCGCCGCCGCTGCTGCTCGGGACGGTGCTGGGGCTGGCGCTGGTGTACCTGGTGCCGCCGGTGGCGACGGCGGCCGGGCTGGTGGCGGGGGCGCCGGCGGTGGCGGTCGCGGGCGGGGCGGCGTGGGCGCTGATGGCGGGCACCTACCTGCCGATGGTCCGGTACTACGGGCAGCCGGTCCCGGCCGTGCTGCTGCTGCCGTTCACGGCGGGGCTGTACCTGCTGATGACGGTGGACTCGGCGGTGCAGCACTGGCGCGGCCGGGGTGCCGCGTGGAAGGGCCGGACCTACTCCCGGGCCTGAGCGGACCCCGGACCCCGGACCCCGGACCCCTGACCCTGAACCCCGGCCCGGCCCGGCCCGGGAAACGCGCGCCGCGACGCGCCGCCCGGACCCATACTGCTCGGGTGGGCCGTCAGCAGATCTCCCGTCCCGCCCATGCCCACCACCCGATCGCGGCCCCGCCGGCGGACGAGTCGGTGGCCCGTCCGCTGGACCGCGCGACGGCCGGAGCGGCGAGCGGCCGGGCCGTGGACCTCGGCTGCGGCGAGGGCGCCTGGCTGCTCCGGGCGCCGGCCGCCCGGCCGGACCGGCGGGCGGTGGGCGTGGGCCTGGACTCGGCGGCTCTGGCCCGGGCCCGGGAGAGCGCGACGGCGCTCAGCGTGGTCCGCCGGATCGGCCTGCACCATCTGGACGTACAGGAGTTCACCGCGCCGGAGCCCTTCGGTCCGGTGCTGTGCGTCGGCGCCACCCACGCCTTCGGCGGCCTGCTGCCGACGCTCGCCGCGGCCGGCGAACTCCTGGCACCCGGCGGCCGACTGCTTCGGGCGACTTCCCCTCCAGGGCGACGTGCCCGGTGTCGAACACGTGCAACTCGGCCTCGGGCGCGGGGCTTCAGTGCCCCTTCGCCTGCTCCTGCCGCACCAGGTGGTCGAGCACCCCGGGCATCTGCTCGACCCCGCCGGCCTTGGTCGGCGAGGTGCGGTACTCGCCCTCGACGACGACCGTCGGCAGTTCCTCGATGCCATAGCGCATGAAGGCGGCGGCCGCCTCGTCGACCGACTGCCGCACGGTGGCGGAGCGGTACGTCTCGCCGAAGAGCCGGGCGTCGACGCCGTGGCGCGCGGCCCAACCGGTCGCGGCCGTCTCGGTGGTGAGGTCGATCCGGTCGTTGCGCACGGCGCGGAACACGTCGGCCTGGAGGCGGTCGACCTGGCCGAGCTGCTCCAGCGTGTAGTACAGGCGCGCGTGGCCGCGCTGCGCATCCTCGCTCGCGCCGCCGGGCCAGATCGCCGGGATGCGGCGCAGCGTCACATCGGCGTTGTGCCTCCCGGCCCAGGAGCGCAGGGGCTGTTCGAGCGCCTGGGAGTGGACGCAGTCGTACCAGAAGAACTCGACCGCCTCCGTGCGGGTGCTCTCGGTCACCGGTTGCGGATGGTCGAGCTTGACGAACTGGACGCCCTCGACGGGGGTTTGGTGGGTCTTCGCGCCGGCCTGGACAGGGGACACGGCGATCCCCGCGGCGATGGTGAGCAGGACTGTGGAGCGCAGCAGCGACTTCGGATTCACACCGGGCAGTGTGCTCATGACGGTCGGCTACAGACCGGTCTCGAGGGCGCGGCAGGCCGGATTCGCCCGAACGGCGCAACCGGGCCACCCGGACGGATCGGGGCGAACCGGGACGGAGCGGGGTGGGTCGGGGCGGCGGGCGGTGTGGTCAGCGGGCGGCCTCCGCGCCCGCCGTCCACACCTCGGCGACGAGTCGTTGCCAGGCGTCCACGACGGCGCCCAGTTCGAAGTGCTCCAGCGCGTGCGCCCGGGCCGCCGCGCCGAGGCCCGCCCGGTTGACCGCCAGCACCTTGCCCAGCGCCTCGGCGAGGGCGAGCGGGTCCCCGGGGGCGACCAGCGCACCGGTGGCTCCGTCCCGGACCACCTCGCGCACCCAGCCGACGTCGGTGGCCACGGCGGGCACCCCGGCCAGCGCCGCCTCGATCAGCGCGCCCGGAACGCCCTCGCTGTCGCTGGTGAGCAGCAGCGCGTCGGCGGCCCGGTAGAGCGGGGCCGGGTCGGGCAACGGGCCGAGGAAGTGGGCGCGGGCGGCGGCCGGATGGCGCGCCAGCGTCTCGCGCAGCGGGCCGTCCCCGGCGATGGCGAGCCGGACGTCCGGCAGCCGGTCGAGCACGTCGAGGGCGAGGTCGAGGCGCTTCTCCGGAGCTATCGCCCCGATCCAGGCGACCAGCAGCACATCCGCCGGCAGGCCCAGCTCGTGCCGCGCGGCCCGCCGGTCGTCCCGGCCGTCGGCCGGCGGATAGCTCTCGGCGGCACGGGAGTTGGAGATCACGTGCACCTTGCCCTCGGGCAGCCGGAACTGCTCCTCCAGGACGGCGCGCGCCTCGTCGGTGAGCGTGGTGACGGCGGCCGCGCGGTGCATCAGCGCGCCGCCGCGCACCCGGCGCAGCCGGTTGGCGGTCCAGTAGCGCGGGTGGCCGACCGAGACGTAGACGAAGGGTGTACCGGTCCCCGCGAGCGCGAGGGCGCAGGCGGCCAGGGTGTCCGAGCCGTGGGCGAGCACCACGTCGGCGGCGCGGGCGGCGGATCGCAGCGCCCGGAGCGTACTCGGGCGCAGACGGCCGGGGCCGAGCACGGCGGCGGAGCGCAGACCGGAGGCGTCCGAGGGGTCGGCCGCGCCCAGGGCCGCGGGGCCCCGACCTGCGGAATCCGGGCCCGTGTCGGTGGGGCCGGGCTGGACGGCCGGGTGCGGGGCCAGGGCGCACAACGCGGAGGACTGACCTCGGCGGTTCAGTTCCCGGTGGAGGTCACGGGCGAAGTTCTGTGCGCCGCCACGGCGTGAGTCACTGATCAGATGCAGGACACGCGGACGGTTTCCGGCCGGATCGGCCGACAAATGGTCGGGCATGGACCGACCTTGGCACAGTGCTCCGCCCGGTACATCCCCTTCGCGCAACCTGATGGTGGCCCATCCGCCCGTACTTGTACACCCGATGTGCGCCACGGGGCCTCCGTCGTGCGCCGGTTGCGACCACCGCGCGCCCCGTCTCGCCCCCTGCCGCGCTCCGGTCCGCCCCGTCGCGCCGGGGAGCCGCCGCCGGGAGCCGGCACATGCCCACGTCAAATGCCGGTCCACGCCGTTCGGTTGGCCCCCGGAGCCGGCCCGGTGTTCGAGCGCCGAAAGGCCGGTACGCGGAGCGCCCCCGCCCGCCTTGGCCGGTCGGCACGGGGTGCCGGGTCGGTTCCCCGGATCGGGTGAACGCGGTTGGACCTCGGGCCGGACCGGTCGGCAGGATGTCGGGCCGGGGCGGCGCCCGCCGTGCCGCCCCATCTCCCCCATCCCCGTACGGATTTGGAGTCACCCGGTGCTCAAGGGATTCCGCAGCTTCCTGCTGCGCGGAAACGTGGTGGACCTCGCGGTCGGCATCGTGATCGGCGCGGCCTTCACCGCCGTCGTCACCGGGTTCGTCACCGCCTTCCTCACCCCGCTGGTCGGGGTCGCCTCCGGCGCCGTGGGCGACTTCACCCAGAAGACCTTCGACGTGGCCGGCACCCGGTTCCCGTACGGCGTCTTCGTCAACGCGCTCA
Organism: Kitasatospora sp. NPDC056783; assembly: GCF_042789895.1. Classification (NCBI taxonomy): domain Bacteria; kingdom Bacillati; phylum Actinomycetota; class Actinomycetes; order Kitasatosporales; family Streptomycetaceae; genus Kitasatospora; species Kitasatospora sp. NPDC056783. The sequence goes on along the minus strand of NZ_JBHUAF010000133.1, from coordinate 1,544 downwards.
TCGGCTTCGTGCTGACCGCCGCCGTCATCTACTTCGTCGTGGTGCTGCCGGTCGGCAGGCTCCAGCGGCGCTTCGAATCGGCCACACCCGAACCGGCCGCGAAGGTGGACTGCCCCGAGTGCCTGAGCTCCATCCCGGCCGCCGCGACCCGGTGCTCGTTCTGCACCTCCGAGGTCGGCAAGCCGGCCGTACCCGCGCAGGCCCAGGCGCTGCCGGCGCGCTGACCCCCGGGCGCCGGACCACGGTGCGCGACGACGACCAGGGGCGATACACGGGTCGACGGCGCCGGACGACGACGCAGGTCATGGCTTGGACCGGACGCCCGGCGAGCTGACGGGAACTTTATTCCCCAAACATTCACGAGCCCCCGTCGCATCCTCGGCGGGGGCTCGAACGCGCCCGCGCACGCCGTCGTCGGAAAAAGTTTCTCCACCGGACCCCTGACCGTGTACCGGCCAGTCACCACATGGCCTTCCGGGGCCTCCGTCCGTGCTCTGTTCGATCACTGACGGCCCGCCAAGGTTGTCCGGAACCGGACTCCGGAATGTCCGCCTTTCCTACTTTCGAAACCTTTGTGCGAGCGAAGACTGTGTAAACAGTCGAACTGCTCCCCCTCCCGCTCTCCTCAGCAGGCTCGTTGTGGGCTTACCGTATGCCCCATGACCTCGCCCCGCTCCTACGACGGAGTCGGCTACCCCTCTCCGTCCTTCTCCTCCGGCACGCCGATCTACGACAGCCTCGTGGCTGAGCGCGGCGTCCCCCAGATCGCGCCCATCAACGTGCCGGCCGCCCTGCCGCCGGCCCTGTCGTCCGGTTACGGATCCGGCCTCGGCCAGTCCTACGAGAACCGCTACGGCAACGGGTACGAAAATGCCGGCAGCAACCTCCCCGCGCTGCCGCCCGCCCGCCTCGCCCTGGGCCCCGGCCCGAGCAGCGGCCCCTCCGCCGGCCCCGCCACGGCGTACATCCCCGCGCAGCCCGCGCCGGCGTACGCCGCCCCGCAGCCGCCGGTCCCCGGTTACGGCGCCCCCCAGCCGTACCAGCGACCCCAGGCCGGCGCCCCCGGCTTCACCCAGACCGCCAGCGGCGGCTACCAGCCGACCGGCGGCCAGAGCTTCGGCGGCCAGAACACCTTCATCGGCGCCCAGGGCGGCGGCCCGCAGACCTTCGGCGCGCAGCCGGCCGGCAACCCGGGCGGTTTCGGCCAGGGCCAGCCCGCCGGTCCGCAGGGCTTCGGCGGCCCCCAGTCCTTCGGCGGCCCGACCGCCGGCGGCCCCGGGTTCCCCGGACAGGCCGGCGACCAGTCCCTCGGCGGCGCCCAGCTGCGCCCCGCCATGGCGCCGGTCGCGCCGGTCCGCCCGATGCAGCCGCAGCGGCCCGGCCCGTACGCCGAGCCCGGCGCCGGCTCCTTCAACGCGGCGGGCCCCGGCAACGGCGGCTACCAGTCGCAGGGCCAGGGCTACTGAACCACCGACACACCGAGGCCGGCCCCCACGCGGCCCGCACCCGCACCACCTGAGCACCACCCGGCGCCCCCCGTACGC
>NZ_JBHUAF010000132.1:14030-20315 GCF_042789895.1 Kitasatospora sp. NPDC056783 | reverse complement strand
CACGTCATCCGCCCCCTGCCGGTGCTACCGACGCCGCCCGGCCGCCAGCAGGTCGGGCACGGTGGCGAGCTTCACCCGGGGGCGCCCCTCGGCCTCGCCCCGCTCGCGCTCCGCGCGGTCCACCGCCCGCAGCTCGCGCAGTCCGACGGCGTCCGGGCGGCGGCGGCGCACCAGCCGGTCGAACTCCCTGCCGCCCGCCGCCGGGACGGGCAGCGCGCGGGCGGCCGCGTCGTCCATCAGCGCGTCCACGGTCTCGCGCGCGCAGGCCCGGTTGGCACCGATCCCGCCGGACGGGCCGCGCTTGGCCCAGCCCACCACGTACGTCCCCGGCAGCGGCCGGCCGGTCGCCGGGTCGACGACCCGCCCCTCCCGGTGCGCGACGGTCCCCGCCGCCTCGTCGAAGGGCAGCCCGGGCAGCGGCACGCCCCGGTGGCCGATCGAGCGCACCACCAGCCCGGCCCGCAGCACGTCCTCGGCCCCGGTGCCCTCGACCCCGCCGTCCGCCGTCGGCGCGGTCCGCTCGACGGTCAGGGCCTCGACCCGCCCGTCCCCGGAGAGCGCGACCGGCGCCGACAGGAACCGCAGCACGATCCGCCGCCCCGGCCCGGGGTCGGCGCCCCCGTCGTGCGGGACCAGCGGCAGCCCGGCCAGCAGACCGGCCGGGGAGCCCGACCCCGCACGCGCGCCCGCCTCGATCGCCGCCCGCACCCGCGGGTGGTCCTCCACCACCACCTCGACGCCCGGCAGTCGCCGCAGCGCCAGGAACTCCGCCGTGGTCCACGCCGCCTGCTCCGGCCCGCGCCGGGCGAGCAGCACGACCTCGCGGACCCGGCCGCCGCGCAGCGCGGCGAGCGCGTGGTCGGCGATGTCGGTGGCGGCGAGCCGGTCGGGGTCGGTGAGCAGGATGCGGGCGATGTCCACCGCGACGTTGCCGTTGCCGACGACCACCACGCGCCGGGCCGCCGAGAGGTCCACCGCGTCGGCCGGCACGGTCGGTTCGGCGTTGTACCAGCCGACGAAGGAGGTCGCGGGCAGGCTGCCCGGCAGGTCCTCGCCGGGGATGCCGAGCCGGCGGTCGGCGGCCGCGCCGACCGCGTACACCACCGCGTGGTGGTGCGCGGCGAGCTCCTGGTGGGTGACGTCGGTGCCGATCTCCAGGTTGAGGTGCATCCGCAGCCGGGGGTCGCGGAAGACGCTCGCGAAGCTCTCCGCGATCCGTTTGGTGGACTGGTGGTCGGGGGCGACGCCGTGCCGCAGCAGGCCGCCGGTGACCGGCAGCCGGTCGATCATGGTGATCTCGGCGCTGGTGCCGCGCAGCAGCTCCTGCGCGGTGTACCCGGCGGACGGCCCGGTGCCGACGACGGCGATCCGCAGCGCGCCGAGGTCGCCGGGCAGGCTGCGCGGGAAGCTGGGCGCGCCCCAGGCGTGGTCGCTGGGGTGGTCGCGGAACCAGTCGCGGTTGAGGTCGCCGAACACGGTGTCCGGCCCGCGCAGCCGGTCGACCGGGAACACCGCGTCCACCGGGCAGGCGTCGGCGCAGGCGCCGCAGTCGATGCACGCCCGGGGGTCGATGTAGAGCATGTCGGTGGTGCCGAACTCCGGCTCGTCCGGGGTCGGGTGGATGCAGTTGACCGGGCAGACGGACACGCACGAGGCGTCGTTGCAGCAGGTCTGGGTGATCGCGTAGGCCATGGCCGGGGTGGGGTCCTCGCTGCGCGTGGGGGTGGGGACGGATGCCTTCCGGCGGTTCGTCAGAGCATGTGCACCCGGCGGTAGACGGCCGCCGAGCGGCCGGTGAGCAGTCCGGTCTCGGCGAGGAAGGCCATCAGGTGCCGGGAGCTGGTGCGCATCATCGCCTTGCGGTGCTCGTTGGCCCCCACCTCGGCGAGCGCCCGCCGGGTGTCGAGCCCGGCGGCCCGGTACACGCCCGGGTGGACCATGCTGCTGACGATGACGTACGCGCCGGCCGCGATGCCGGCGGCCGAGGCACGCCGGCGGGCCGGGCTCGCGTGGCGCGTCCGCTCGCGGATCTCCTGCCGGGCGAACTTCATGTGCCGCGACTCCTCGACCACGTGGATCCGGGAGGTGCCGCGGACGATCTCCAGCACGTTCTCGCCGCGCATCCAGTCGCGCTGCATGACGTCCAGCACCTCTTCGGCCACCAGGATGCCGCCGTAGGCGAGTTCACCCCTGGCGAGCGCCTTGAAGGCACGGCCGGCCTGGGCTATCAGCTTGTTCGGCCGGTAGGCGGGGACGCCCATCTTGGCGCAGGCCCGGGCGAACATGATCGAGTGGCGGCACTCGTCGGCGATCTCGGTGAGCGCGAACTGGAACTCGGCGGTGGCGGGGTTCTTGAGGTACTGGTCGCGCAGCACCATCTGCTGGAGGATCATCTCGAACCAGATACCGGTGTTCATGATCGAGCAGACCTCGTGCCGGGTGAGCGTGACCCGCTGCCGCTCGGTCATCTCGTCCCACAGCCGGGTGCCGTAGAGGGTGCTCCACTCCGGATTGAGGCCGTAGTGGTGGTCGGGCAGCGGGGCGTCCCAGTCGATCTCGGTCGCGGGGTCGAAGGAGAGGGTGGCGGCCGACTCCAGCAGCCGCTTCGAGACGTCGTCGTCGGCCTCGGTGTGGCCGTGCCCCGTCTGCCGGGTGAGAGCCATGACTGCCTCCAGGTGCCTGCCCCGCGGGTTCCCGCTCACCCGCTTATTAGACGGACAGTACAATAAGAGCCGGTCGCGGAGAACCCCCCGCGCGGCGACCAACGGGCGCGCGGCCGCAGGGCGCACGCCCCCTCAGAGCACGACGGCGGGCGGGACCCCTCACCCGGAGTCCCGCCCGTCAGCCCGCCGACCCGTCAGCCCGTCAGCCCGTCGGCTCACCCTCCCGCCGGCCTGAAGCCCCGCGCCCTCACTCCGCCCGGCAGTCGCAGGGACCGCGCCGGTCGTCCGCGTCGAAGGCCGCCAGCGCCCGCGCTCCCGGCTCCAGCGCCCGGCGCAGCGCGGCGAGCACCGGGTCCTCCAACCCGCCCAGGGCCTCGGCGAGTTCCTCCGCCACGTCCTGCGCGATCTCGGCCGCCACCGCCTCCGCCGGGGTGCGCGGCCCCAGCTTGCTGACGGCCGCCGCCGCCCGGGCGGGAGTGAGCAGGGCCGAGGCCTGGACGAGCAGCCAGGCCGGGACGCCGGCCGCGCCCTCCGGCGGGGGCGGGTACGGGCGGGCGCCGTCGTAGCGGTCGTCCTCGGCGAAGGCCCGCTGCTTCACCTTCACCAGCGGGCGGGCCGCTTCCGACTCGCACCACTCGCGGGCCGGTTTGAGCACGTACCCCTCGGCGAGGTTGTCCGGCAGCTCGGGCAGACCGAACAGCGAGGGCACCCGGCTCGGGTAGCGCACCGGAAGGTCGTGCAGGGTGTTCAGCGGGCCGTGTCCGATCAGGGGCACGCAGGTGAGCCCGGCGGCCCGCGCCTCGGCGCGCAGGACGCGGTCCTCGATCCACCAACGGCCCTCGGGCGTCTCGACGGTGGCGTCGAAGGGCAGCCAGCGCAGGCCGGGGGCGTACCAGACGCCGGTCTGCACCGGCTCGACTCCGGGGACGGCGGGCACCCCGGGGTGCGGGTAGCGGCCGCCGGCCAGTTCGCCGTAGACCGTCACCCTGGCGCCGGTGCCCCACGGTTCGCGCACGGTGGCGGCGAGCCGGGCGGCCGCGACGGACAGTCCGGGCCAGATCCGGCTCACCCCGAAGAAGCCGTCCAGCCCCTCGTCGTCCAGCAGTTCGCGCCGCTTCGCGGCCCGCACCGAGCCGCCCTCGCAGACCACCGCGAAGTGCGCCCCGTGCACCTTCTCCGTCGCCGTCCACACCCGGCTGCCGGGGCCGCCGGAGCGGGTGCGGGCGGGGATCTTGGGGTAGGGCCGCAGCTCCGGGCCCTCGGACACCGTCTCGAACACCGTCTCGGACACGAACCGCATCCTCGCCGCCGGGCCCGCTTCCCGGCAACCGGGATTCGGGCCCGCCCGCGCCGGCCGGGCCGGGCCCTCGTCAAGCCGGCCGGGCGGGGCCTCGTCAAGCCGGCCTGGTCAGACCCCCCACGCCCCCCGGAGCTCCGCGAAGGCCTCGTGGAACCCCGGGAAGGTCTTCCGCACGCAGCCCGGGTCGTCGAAGGTGATGCCGGGCGCGCGCAGCGAGGTGACGGCGAAGGACATGACGATCCGGTGGTCGGAGTGGGTGGCGATCTCGACCGGGCGCGGCGTGCCGGGCCGGATCTCGATCCAGTCGTCCCCGGTGGCCACCGTGACGCCCATCGCGCGCAGGTTGTCGGCGCAGGCCTCCAGCCGGTCGCACTCCTTGACCCGGGTGTTGTGGACGTCCTCGATCCGCACCGGCCCGGTGGCGAAGGGCGCGATGGCCGCGAGCGTGGGCATGGTGTCGGAGATGTCCCGCATGTTGACGGTGATCCCGCCGAGCGGGCCGTTCCCGGCCACCGTGGTGCGGTCGTCCGCGACGTCCACCCGGGCGCCCATCCGCCGCAGCACGTCCACGAAGCGCAGGTCGCCCTGGAGCGCGTCCCGGCCGAGGCCCGGGACGGTGACCTCCCGGCCGGCCAGCGCGGCCGCGGCGAAGAAGTAGCTGGCGGTGGAGGCGTCCGGCTCGATCGGGTAGTCGGCGGCCCGGTAGCCGCCGGAGGGCACGTCGAACACCTCGCCGGCCGGGGTGGGCTCCCGCTTCACCTCGACCCCGAAGGAGCGCATCATCGCCAGGGTGATGCCGATGTACGGGGCCGAGACCAGCCGGGTGACGGTGATCCGCAGCCCGTCCCGGGTGAGCGGGCCGAGCAGCAGCAGCGCGGTCAGGTACTGCGAGGACTGCCCGGCGTCCAGGGTGAGTTCACCGCCGCGGACGCCGTCGGCGAGGACCGTCAGCGGGTGGTGCCCCTCGGCCTCCTCGTGCCGCAGGTCCACGCCCAGTTCGCGCAGCGCCCGGGTGAGCGGGGCGACCGGGCGGCGGCGCATCTGGGCGGAGGCGTCGAAGCGGTAGGTGCCGTGGCCGGCGGCGGCGAGGGTGGGCAGGAAGCGGGCGGTGGTGGCGCCGTCCCGGCAGTACACGTCGGCGTCCGGCACGGCGGGCCCGGCCGGGCGGCCCTCGATCCGCCACGCCGCCTCGGCGCGCTCGATCCGGTACCCGAGGGTGTCCAGCCCCTGCGCGAAGCCCTCGGTGTCGTCCGAGGACAGCGGGCGGCGCAGGGTGGTCACGCCCTCGGCGGCGGCGGCCAGGAACAGCGCCCGGGCGGTGATGGACTTGGACCCCGGGATCTCCACAGCGGTCACGACAGGCTCTCCCCCCACATGGGTGTCCGACAGGTGTCTCCAGTGGACTCGGCTCCGATCCTGCCCCACCCGGAGCCCGCTGTACCCGACTATCCACGGACTGGACCGTACGAGCGGGGAATCGGCCGGGCGGCGGCGCGGTGGCGCGCAACTTCCCGATGGAGCGCGGCACTTCGTCCCGGTGACCGGCCGGCTTCGCCCGGGGGCGGATCAGCGGCGCGCCCAGAGCCCGGCCAGGTGGGCGTGCAGGACCTCCTCGGCCTCCGCGGCCGTCCGGTGCCCGACCAGGACGTGCGCGGTGAGCCCGTCGGCGAGGGCGAGCAGCGTCCGGGCCTCGGTCCGCGCCGCCACCCCGCCGCCTTCGGCCCCGGCACCGTCGGCCCTGTCGCCCTCGGCCCCGCCGCCTTCGGCCCCGGCACCCGCCGACGAGCCGCCCGTGGCCTCCGTGATCAGCCGCACCATCAGTTCCTCCAGGGCCGCGTAGCTGCTCCGCAGGGTCCGCGCCAGGGCCTGGTTGACGGCGGCCCCGGCCACGAAGCCGAGCCAGATCCGGGCCTCCGCCCGGTGTTCCTCCCGCAGCAGCGCCACCTCGCCCGCCACCAGTCCGAGTTCACTGGCCGCCGACTGCGCCGGGCCGGCCGTGAGCCGGCTGCGCACCCGTTCGCTGACCCGCTCGCCGATGTGGGCGAGCGCGAACAGGAGCATCTCCTCCTTGGTGTGGAAGCAGCGCTGGACGGCCCCCATCGAGACCTCCGCCCGGGCGGCCACGTCCCGCAGGGTGACGCCCTCCAGCCCGAGCTCGTCCACCAGCAGGCAGACGGCCTCGGCGATCTGCCGGCGTCGGCCCTCCAGGTCCACCTGCTTCGGCATCGCCGGCCTCCCGTTCCGTCGTCGGTCCCGATTTATTCGATGCAAGCGTATCGGCTTCTGGGCTAGGGTGCGGTTCCGATGCAACCGCATCGGAAC
>NZ_JBHUAF010000132.1:1340-14020 GCF_042789895.1 Kitasatospora sp. NPDC056783 | reverse complement strand
GGGGGGGGGGTGGGGGGGGGGGGGGGGGGGGGGGCTTGGTGTCGGGCCCCGGGCGCGGTGGGGCCCCCGGGGGGCGCGGCCGGGGGGGGGGGTGGGGGGGTGGGGGGGGGTCCGTCCCCACCCCCAGCGCCCCCGACCGGAGGAGACCCCCATGCCCCTGTGGAGCAAGCCCGCCACCGAACTCGCCGCCGCCGTGCGGGCCGGCGAGGTGTCGGCGCTGGACGTGACGGACAGCCACCTGGACCGGATCGCCGAGGTCAACCCCGAGCTGAACGCCGTCACCCAGCTGCTCGCCGACCGCGCCCGCGAGGCCGCCCGGGACACCGACCGCCGCCGGGCCGCGGGCGAGCCGCTGGGCCCGCTCGCGGGCGTGCCGTTCACCGTGAAGGAGAGCACCCCGATCGCCGGCGTGCCCACCACCTTCGGCACCCCGCACTTCCGCGACCACGTCGCCGCCGCCGACGCCGTCCCGGTGGCCCGGCTGCGCGCGGCCGGGGCGATCCCGATCGGCCACAGCAACCTGCCGACCCTGGTCATCGCCGGGATGCACACCCGCAGCGAGCTGTACGGCGACACCCGCAACCCCTGGGACCCCCGCCGCACCCCGGGCGGCACCAGCGGCGGGGACGGCGTGGCCGTCGCCGCCGGCATGGCCCCGCTCGCGCTCGGCAACGACTCCGGCGGCTCGGTCCGCATCCCCGCCTCCTTCTGCGGGATCGCCGCCCTCAACCCGACCACCGGCCGGTTCCCCGCCGACCAGCGCGTGATCGGCCCGCACGACCCCGGCCCGGCCTCCCAGGTCCTGGTCACCGACGGCCCGTTGGCCCGTACGGTCGCCGACCTGCGGCTCGCCTACGAGACCCTGGCCGGCACCGACCCGCGCGACCCGCGCGCCGTGCCCGTCCCGCTGTACGGGGAGCCGCCGGAGGGCCCGATCAGGATCGCCGTCGTCGCCGACCCGGGCGGCCACGGCGTCCACCCCGCCGTCCGCCGCGCCATCGCCGAGGCCGCCGACGCGCTGAGCGACGCCGGGTACGACGTCCGGGAGGTCCCCGACGTCCCCCGGCTGGACGAGGCGCTGGAGACCTACCACCGCCTCCCCGTCACCGAGTTCGCGCCGCGCTGGCCCAGCGTCCGGCCGCTGCTGGGCGAGGGCGGCGACCGCTACATCGACTTCACGATGCGCGCCGCCCCGCCCGCCACCGACGCCCCCGGACTGATGGACCTGCTGAGCGTCCGGATGGGCGTCCGCCGCGCCTGGGCGGAGTTCCTGCACCGGTACCCGCTGCTGCTGGGCCCGGTGTTCGGCGAGCCGCCGGTCGAACCCCGCCTGGAGTCGCGGGACCAGGCGGGCCGCGACCGGGTCGCCCTGGCCATGCGGCTCTGCTCGGCGAGCACCCTCGCCGGTGTCCCGGCCGTCGCCGTCCCCACCGGCCTCGACCCGGACGGCCTGCCCACCGGCGTCCAGCTCGTCGGCCGGGCCTTCCGCGAGGACCTCTGCCTGGACGCCGCCCAGGCCGTCGAGGACCGCCTCGGCACCTTCACCCCGATCGACCCGAGGCCGTAACCGCCCCCCGGGGGACCTCCAAGCCCCCCTCCGTCCGGCGCCCCGGCCCACGGCGGTCCGGACGCCATGCCCGGCACCACCCTGCCGACCTGGGCAGGAATCGGGCCCCGCCGTTTTCGATCATTCTCGGCGGGGCCTCACGCCCATCCCCCGCGCCGACCAGATGCGGCTATCGGACTCATTAATTGGAACTCTCTCGTCCGAATGTGCGCACGGAACTCCCTCGTCCGAATGTGCGCGCCGAGTTCCGCCGCTGGGAACATCCCGCAAGCGGGCACCATGTGGTGAATTGCCCGACAGGAGGCATATCACCCCGTGACCTAGGTCACGTTTCGATGCCACCTTGTTGCGATATGATCAAATTTATCTATTGATCAAAGTTGCCGATACATCAACTAACCACCAATTCGGACACGCGCACCCCCCCTTGCCTGTGAACCCAAGCTGAATAGACTCGTCAACATCCGACGGGGGAGCCGCCGGACGGCCTCGATATCGGAAATGATCATCCGCCGATAAAGGGTGTCGCTCTACGGCAAGGGGGTGCCACGATGCGTTACGCGTACTGAGGTATATGAGTCGCCGGCCGGGGCCCCAGCGCCCCGGCCCGCGCATTACGGAAATCTGCCAGATCTCGCATCGCTCTCGCTCGGGACGGAATGTGCCTGATTACGATCCACTTGATACAGCCACGGTGACCGACCCGTATCCCGTATACGACAGGCTTCGCGAAAGCGCTCCGATATTCTGGAGCGAGCGCCTCGGCTCGTGGATCGTGACACGCTATTCCGACTGCCACCACGTGCTCAGCGACGTGGACGGCTTCGCCAGCGACTGGCGCCGGGCCGGACACGAGGCGCCGCCCACCGCGGCCCTGAGCATGCAGGAACTCGACCCCCCCGACCACACGCCGGTCCGCAGGCTGTTCACCACCGCATTCCGCGACCAGGACCTCGACGCGATCGGCGACCTCGCCGTCCACGACGCGACGGCCGCCTTCGAGCGGCTGGCCGACGCCCCGTCCTTCGACTTCACCGCCGAGGTCGCCCGCCCGGTCGCGCTCAACGCGGTCTGCCGCCTGCTGGGCGTCGAACCCCCGCCGGTGGCCGCCTTCGCCGAACAGTCCGACGCGCTCGTGCGCGGTATGGACGCGGGCCTGCTGCCCGAAGTGCTCGAACCCGCCATGGCGGCCCGCGCCCGGATCAACGAGCTCATGGTCGAGTGGTTCACGGCCACCCGCACGCCGGGACTCCTCACCCAGGTCCTCGACCGGGCCGGCACCGCGGGCATCACCGAGGACGCCGTGTGGAACAACGTCCGCGTGCTCTTCCTCGCCGGGTTCAGCACCACCGTCGGCGCGGCCGCCAACGCGGCCCTCGCCCTCATCGAGCACCCGGACGCGCTGAACGGGCTGCGCGACCCCGCCCTGTCGAACTCCGGCGTGGACGAACTCCTCCGCTACGACGGACCGGTCCAGGGCACCACCCGCGCCTGCGTCGAGACCACCAAGATCGAGGACGTCACCGTGCGGCGCGGCGACCTGGTACTGACCCTCTTCGGCAGCGCCAACCGCGACCCCGACCAGTTCGCCGCCCCGAACGAGCTGCTCCTCGACAGGCGCCCCAACCGGCACCTCTCCCTGGGCTGGGGCCCGCACGCCTGCTCGGGCGCGATCCTCGCCCGGACCGTCATCGGGGCACTCGTCCAGGGACTGCTGGCCGCCCCCGCGCGCCCCCGGCTCGCCGGCCCGCCCGTCCGGGTGCCGCGCGCCACCCTGCGCTACCCGGACCTGTTGCCCGTCACCTTCCGGACCGCCGAGACCGAGCGCTGAGACCCGCAGCCGAGACCGACCCGCCGAGAGCGAGAGCCATGACCACCGACGCCGCAGCCGAGTACCATCCGCTCGACCCGAAGACCCTGCTCGACCCCTACCCGGTGTACGCGGCCCTGCGGTCGATCGGCGCACCCGTCTGGAACCAGGCGCTCGACAGCTGGGTCCTCACCTCGTACCAGCACTGCCGCCAGGTGCTGCTGGACCACGAGAACTTCGCGGCCGACTGGCGACGAGCGGGCGAGACCGTCCCCGAGCCCGCCCTGGACGTCCACACCATCGACCCGCCCGACCACACCGCCATCTACGGCGTGCTCGCCGAATCGCTGCGCGACATGGCCTCGGACGGCCTCCGCGCCCGCACCCGGGCCCACATCGCGACGATGCTCGACGAGCTGCCGGCCGGCCCGTTCGACGCGATCAGCGAGCTCACCGAACCGCTGGCCCGCTGGTTCATCCCCGAGGCCATCGGCGTTCCTCCCTTCGACCTCACCACCGTCCGGCCGATGGCCGAGGCCATCACCCAGGCCATGGACTCCGGGCTCAACCCGGCGGCCCGGGAGCCGGGCGTCGCGGCGCAGCGCCAGCTGGCCGCCATGATCGAGGGCTGGGTGACCGACATGGACGCGGGCCACCCCATCCGCACCCTGGTCGACAACGCCATGGCGGCCGGTGTCCCGCGCCACATCGCGATGAACTCGCTGCGCACCCTCGTCGTCAACGGATTCACCGCCGTCCCGGCCTCCCTCGGCAACGCGCTGAACATCCTTTCCCGGGATGCCGGTCTCCTCGCCGAACAACTGGACAGCCCCGAGGCGATCGACCGGGCACCGCACGAAATCTTCCGCTACGAGGCGCCCATTCAGGGGACGACGCGACTCGCCGTCCGGGACGTCGAATTCAACGGCGTGCAGGTGCGGCGCGGCCAGGGAATGCTGATGCTCTTCGCCGCGGCCAATCGCGACCCCGAGCAATTCGACGACCCCGACACGGTCCGGCTCGACCGGTGGCCGAATCACCACCTCACCTTCGGCTACGGCGCCCACGCCTGCACCGGATCGCTGCTGGCGCACCTGCTGCTGCGGGAATTGCTGACGGTCCTCGTGGAACGCGGATCCGTTCTCAAGCCGGCCGGAGCCGCCGTCCACAAGAAGCTCGCCACCGTCCGCACGCTCGCCGAACTCCCCTTGGAAATCCAGTAAATGAGCAGTTATCGCACCGCACTCGCCGTACCGGAATTTCGGGCGATCTTCGCGGCGCATGTCGTCTCCATGGCGGGAGTGGTCACCGCCAATTTCGCACTGACCGTGCTCGTGTACTCCCGGACAGGCTCGGCGCTGCTGTCCTCCCTGGTCTTCACCCTGGTGCTGGCGCCGCACCTCATCGCGGGCACCCTGCTGTCCGCGCTCATCGACCGGTTCCCGCCCCGGCGTCTGCTGGTCAGCTGCAACCTGCTCTCCGCGACACTCGTCACCGCCATCTCGCTGTCCTCCAGCCTCCCGGTGGCGGCCGTGCTGGTCCTGGCCTTCACCCTGGGCCTGATCGAGCCGGTGTTCTCCGGAGCCCGCGCCGCGACCCTCCCGGACGTCCTCCCCGGCGACGCCTACGTGTCGGGGCGCAGCCTCATGCGACTGGTCGCCCAGGGCGCGCAGATGGGCGGGTTCGCCGTCGGCGGTCTGCTCATGGCGGCGTTCACGCCACGGGTCATGCTCCTCGTCAACGCGGGCTGCTTCCTGTTCTCGGCCGCCCTGCTCCGCTTCGGGACCAGGAAGCGCGTGCCCGACCGCGACTCCGGGGCCGCCCGCCCGACCTCGCTGCTGCGGGACTCCCTCAACGGCCTCGGCGCCGTGATGAAGGTGCCGGCCGTACGACGGATCCTGTTCCTCGGCTGGGCGGTCCCCGCCCTCGGGGTCGTTCCGGAAGCCCTGGCCGTGCCGTACACCGACGGTCTCGGTGGGGGCACGACCGCGGCGGGGCTGCTGCTCACCGCGATCCCGCTGGGCACCATGACCGGTGAGGTCCTCACCAACTGGCTGGTCCCGAAGGACCGGCAGATCCGCATGATCGGCCCGGCCGCGCTGCTGGTGTTCGCCCCCATGCTGCTGTTCGCGCTCCGACCGGGCCTGGTGCCCGCCATCGTCGTGCTGTTCGTGTGCGGCCTCGGGTTCAGCACCCAGCTCGGCCAGGACCGGCTGCTGCTCCAGGTCGTGCCCGACGAGCTGCGGGGCCGGACGCTCAGCCTCCAGATGGCCGGGCTCATGTTCTGGCAGGGCCTCGGCTTCGCCGCGGGCGGCGCCGTCGCCGAGCTGTTCGCCCCCCACGTCGTGATCTGCGCGGCGGCGGTCAGCGGACTGCTCGTCATCGTCCTGCTGCTGCGCGGAGCGCTCCTGCGCACCGAGCAGCCGGGTTCCCGAAGCGAGGAAGGACTCGTCAGTGGATGACGTGAACGTCGACCCGGTCGGCGACGACCGCTGGAAGGCGCGCATCCGGGTCGCTCACGTGACCGTGCCCCGCTGGGCGCGCGACGCGCCCGACCACTGCGTCTACCGGTCCAACGCCACCGGCACCTGGGAACTGTACGAGTGGGACCGGGCGAGCGACACCCGCCGCCGGCTCACCGACCGCCCCAACGGCACCGCCCTGGGGCACATCGACCCGACCGGATCCACGGTGTGGTGGTTCGCCGACACCGACGGCAACGAGTCCGGGATCTGGATGCGCCAGCCGTTCGGCGGGAACCACGACGAACCCGCCGTACCCGGCCTGCGCCCCTCCTACCGGGCGGGCCTCGCCCTCGGCGGGGACGGCCTCGCCGTCATCGGCACCACCGTGACCGGCGAGACCTCCGTCCACGTCAGCCGGCCCGGCGCCGAGCCCCGCGTGCTCTACCGTCACCCCTCCGACGCCCATGTGGGGGCGCTGTCCGCCGACGAGACCCTCGTCGTGATCGGGCACAGCGAGCACGGCGACAGCAGGCACAAGGCCGTCCGCGTGCTCGACCTGGACGGCAACGTCGTCGCCGACCTGTGGGACGGCGAAGGCCGCGGACTCGGCGGGATCTGGGACGGCCCGGGCAAGGGCCTCGGCGGCATGGAGTTCTCCCCTGTCCCCGGCGACTCCCGGCTGCTCGTCGAGCACGAACGCCACGGCAGGCCCGAGCCGCTGATCTGGGACACCGCCACCGGCGAACAGCACGAGATCCGGCTCGACCTGCCCGGCGAGGTCAGCGCGGCCTGGTACCAGGACGGCACCGCGCTGCTGATCTGGCACGCCCACCACGCCCGCGACGAGCTCTACCGGCTGGAGCTGGACCGGGAGAACCCCGGAGACACCGAGCGGCTCACCCGCCTGGACACCCCGAAGGGCGTCATCCGGGGCGCCGGAACGCGCCCGGACGGCACCGTCGAGTTCGCCTGGTCCAGCGCCGCGCACCCGCCGGTCGTCCGGTCGACCTCCGGCGGCGTCGTCCTCGCCCCGCCCGGGCCGGCCGCCCCGCCGTCCGTCCCCGTCACCGACGCCTGGGTGGACGGACTCGGCGGCCGCGTCCACGCCCTGGTGTCCCGGCCGGAGGCCGCCGACGTACCGCTCCCGTGCGTCTTCGAGGTGCACGGCGGCCCGATCGGCTACGACGACGACGCCTTCGACCCCGTGATCGCCGCGTGGGTCGACCACGGCTTCGCCGTCGTCCAGGTGAACTACCGCGGCTCCACCGGCTACGGCTCCCGTTGGCGGGACGCCATCGAGGGCCGCCCCGGCCTCACCGAGCTGGAGGACATCGAGGCGGTCCGCGAGTGGGCCGTCACCAGTGGCCTCGCCGACCCCAAACGCCTCGTCCTGAGCGGCCGTTCGTGGGGCGGGTACCTCACCCTGCTCGGGCTCGGCATCCACCCGGGCAACTGGGCCGTCGGCATCAGCACCATGCCCGTCGCCGACTACTTCGCCGCGTACGAGGACGAGATGGAGGCCCTGCGGGCGTACGACCGCTCGCTGTTCGGGGGGTCCCCGGAGGAAGTGCCCGACCGGTACCGGGCGTCCTCCCCGCTCACCTACGCGGACCGGGTCGAGGCGCCGGTCCTGGTGATCGCGGGGGAGAACGACCCCCGCTGTCCCATCCGGCAGATCGACAACTACGTCGACCGCCTCACCGAGCTGGGCAAGCCGCACGAGGTGTACCGGTACGACGCAGGACACGGCTCACTCGTCGCTGACGAGCGGATCCGGCAGATCGGAGCGACGATCGCGTTCGCCCGCACCCATCTGCCCGCCTGACGGCGGCGAAGCGTGGGACCCGCCGAGACCAGCGGGGCCCACGCTTCGCCGTGGTCCCGGCCGCCGGCGCTACGCCCCACCGCTACGCCCCCGGCAGCCCCGGTACCACCAGCCCGCTCTCGTACGCGATCACCACCGCGTGGGTGCGGTTCTGCGCGCCCAGCTTGGCCAGCACGTTCCCCACGTGGGTCTTGACCGTCTCCAGGCTCACCGCGAGCGACTGGGCGATCTCCGGGTTGGACAGCCCGGTCGCCATCAGCCGCAGCACCCCCTCCTCCCGCCCGGTCAGCCCCGCCCGGGGCAGCGCCTCGGCCGAGTCCAGCGGCCGGGCCGCGACCATCCGGCGCAGCGCGGCAGGGAACAGCACCGCCTCCCCGGCCGCCACCACCCGCACCGCCTCGGCGATCTGCGGGACGGGCAGCCGCTTGAGCACGAAGCCGCTGGCGCCGGCGCTGAGCGCGGCGGTGACGTAGCCGTCGTTCTCGAAGGTGGTGATCACCACGACCCGGGGCGGGTCGTCGTGCTCCCGCAGCAGTTCGCGGGTCGCCTCGATGCCGTTGCGGCGCGGCATCCGCACGTCCATCAGCACGACGTCCGGCCGCAGGATCCGGGCCTGGGTGACCGCCTCGATCCCGTCGGCGGCCCGGCCGACCACCTCGATCCCCTGCTGGGCGCCCAGCAGGGTGCCGAGGCCGCTGCGGGTGATGGGGTCGTCGTCGGCGATCAGGAGCGTGACGTCGCCGCCGGGGCCGCTCACGCCGACCACCGCACCGGCAGCCGGACGGCCAGCCGCCACCGTCCCTCGCCGTCCGGGCCGGCCTCGAACTCGCCGTGCAGCAGCCGCACCCGCTCGGCCAGTCCGGGCAGGCCGTGACCGGAGGTCGGGAAGCCGCTCGCCCCGGGCCCCGCCGCGCCGCCGCGCATCCCGTTCACCACGGCCAGCTCCAACTCCTCGGCCCCCGCCGCCACCCGCAGCTCGATCGGCCCGCCCGTGCCGTGCCGCAGCGCGTTGGTCAGGCCCTCCTGGACGATCCGGTACGCGGCCCTGGAGAGCGTGCCCTGCACCTGCGTCAGGTCACCGGAGGTCTGCGGCACCACGGCCGCGCCCGCGTGCCGCAGCCGGTCGATCAGCTCGGGCAGGTCGGCGAGGGTCCGCACCGGCGCGGCGCCGGCCTGCTCCTCGCGCAGTACGCCGAGCACGTAGTCGAGGTCCTCCAGCGCGGCCCGGGTCGACTCCTCGATGCTGCGCATGGCGGCCCGCGCCGCCGCCGGGTCGGCGGCCAGCACCTCGCCCGCGACGGCCGCCTGGATGGTGGCGGCGGTCAGCGTGTGCCCGATCGAGTCGTGCAACTCGTGGGCCAGCCGGTTGCGTTCGGCCAGCTGCCGCTCGCGCTCGGCGGCCATCGCGAGCCGCTCGGCCGGCGAGGGGCCGAGCAGCCGGGGCGCCAGCCACCGCAGCGCACCCGACACCGCCGCGAACAGCACCGCCGCGAGGGCCAGGCAGAGCGCCCCCAGCACCCAGCTCCAGACGCCCGTGACGTCCCGGGCCCAGCCGAAGAGGCTGATCCGGGCCGAGCCCTCCGCCGTCTGCCCCGGCACGGCCAGCCCCATCACCACGAGCGTGCTGCCGCCGATCAGCACCGTCCAGCCCAGCGCCACCTGTGCCAGCACGAACGCCGGCGTCCGCCACCGCTCCCCCGCGGCGCCCTTCACCGGGGCGGGCAGCGCGACGCCCAGCAGCCGCCGCGCCCCCGCCACCAGCACCCGCCGCACCAGGTGCGACAGACCGGCCGCCGCGAGCAGCACCGCCCACACCGGCAGCCCCAGCCAGGCCGCCTCCGGCCGACCGTCCAGCCCCAGCGTCAGTCCGAGCGCCACCATCGCCAGCGGAAGCGCCGCCAGCGCCCCGAGCACCGCGAAGAGCACACCCGTGTACGTCGACCTGCGAAACAGCGGCCGCAATCCCTTGATCATGTGCGCCAGTATTCACGGCGTCCCGGCGGCCGCCCTCCCCCGATCGGGGGAGCGTCTCCACCGGTTCGGACGTGCGGGAACGCGCCAGGCCCGGCCCTCGCGCCCGCTTCCCGGGACAACAGAACGGCCGGTCGATCCGAAGATCGACCGGCCGTCCCGGTTTGTGCGCGAGGGGGGAGTTGAACCCCCACGCCCTTTCGGGCACTGGAACCTGAATCCAGCGCGTCTGCCTATTCCGCCACCCGCGCATCTGGGTGATGAGGAAAAGCTTAGACCATCCGGAGGGGTGCTCGTGACCACCCCCTCGCCCGCCTCCGTTCGACCCCCGTTCGGGGCCCGGCCCTCCGCGCTCACCGGCGGCGGGTCAGCGCCCGGAGCCGCCACGGCGTCAGCCACCAGGCCGCCGCGCCCACCGCGAGCGAGCCGGCCGCCAGCGCCCAGCAGGCCCGGTCCCCCGGGGCCGCCCACGGCCAGTTCCACCAGTACACCGCGCCGGACGTGTCCCAGCCCAGGTAGGACAGCGGGAAGATCGACGCCATCGGCAGCACCCAGGCCTGCTGGCGCCCCAGCGCCCTGCCGGAGAGCACCGCGAGCCCCCACCAGATCAGCACGGCCCGCCCGACGGCCGCGGCGCCCGACGGGCCGACGACGACCAGCTCCGCGCCGCCCGCCAGGCCCACCGCCACGGCCCCGCAGGCCAGCAGCTGCACCCCCTCGGCCCGCCGCACCCGGGGGCCGCCCGCCGCCTCCCAGCCGCCCATGCCGCTGTGCAGCGATCCCACCGCCAGTGCCGCCCAGGCGGCGGCCAGCACCATCCGGAGCTGGAGCGTGCTGTCACCGGACGCTCCGGGGAGCGACATCGCGAGCGAGCCGAACCACAGCTGGAGAGCCGCCAGGCCCGCCGCGGCGAGCGCCGCCCGGCCGGCCCGGCGGGGGCGCGCGAACAGCGTCAGGACGTGCTCAGCCACAGCCGCCGCCGCGCGGCAGCCGCTGGTCCACCCAGGCGAGCTGCGCGTCCTCCGGCTGGTCGACCAGCCGTCCGATCGCCTCCTGGTCGACGCCGGGCGGCCCGCCGTGGACGCTCGCCGGGACGCCGTGGCCGGCGATCCGGGCGGTCAGCCAGGCGATCAGCTCCCACTGCTCGGCGCCCGCCCGTCGGCACTTCATCGGGATCGTCTCCTCGGCGGTCCGCAGCGCCATCACGGTCGCCACCTCCCAGGTCTCCCCCTCCCGGAGGACGAAGCCGGTCCCGCGGTCGAGCGGCTGCCCGTCCACCCCTTCCTCCGTGAACTGCGCCGCCACCCGGAACCGCCCGCCGGGAAGCTGCGCCGCCCGCCCGGCCATCTCCCGCAGCTCGGGCAGGAAGCGCCGGCTCTCCGGCCACACGCAGATCTTCGGCGTCCCGTCGGTGCACAGCGGGCCGGCGGGTGCCGGCCGCTGGACGACGAGCGGTCCGGCGAGCGCCCACAGCACCAGCGACCCGGCCAGGGCCAGCACCCCGCCGGCCGTGCCGAACGACCGGACGCGCCGCCACTGCGGCCCGTACTCCTCGGCGCGCAGCTGCCGTCCGGCGATCACGGCCAGCCAGACCAGCGACAGCGCGGCCGCGGCCCGGACAAGCAGCGGCCAGGCCGCGACCGTCAGGCCGGGATTACCGGTCAGGACCGCGAGGCCGACGCCCCGCGACGTGCCCTGCGGCACGAACCCGATCAGCCCGAGGAACACCAGGCACCCCAGCGTGCACACCACCGGCACCGCGTACAGCGACCGGGCCCGACGCCCCGCCAGGTGCCCCAGCGCCGTGCAGGCGGTGATCAGCACCGCGCCCAGCAGGACGTAGCCGGGCCACCAGAAGCTCGGCCCGCCGTCCCGTGCGGTCACCACGACCGCCGCCAGCACGCCCACCGCGTAGGCGACCAGCCCGTACGTCAGCACCGCCGCCACCCGGACGGCCTCGATCCGCCACCACGGCCGGGCCGCGCCGAAGCCGACCTCCACCCCGGCACGCCGCTTGGCGGCCGCCGACCAGGCCGCCGCACCCGCCATCGCCGGGCCGAGGTAGAACGCCGGGATCTGCGCCGCGGCGCTGGCCTGCGACCACACCCCGATCCAGGACGTGCTGCGCCCGAACAGCGCCAGCAGCACCACCGCCACCAGCACCGGGAACACCCACCGCAGCGGCGAGCGGCGCAGTTCCGCCCAGTAGGCCCCGCTCATCGGCGCACCGCCTGCCGGCCGTCGAGGACCCGCATGTAGCCGCGCTCCAGCGGGCTGTCACCCGGGTCGCCGGGGCGGGCCGACGCGGCCAGCTCCTCGGGTGTGCCCTGGAAGACGATGCGGCCGTCGTTCATCACCGCGACCCGGTCGCACACCGCCGCGACGTCCTCCACCAGGTGGGTGCTGAGCACCGCGCCCGTGCCGCTCAGCGAGCGGACCAGGGCCCGGAACTCCAGCCGCTGCGCCGGGTCCAGGCCCACCGTGGGCTCGTCCAGCAGCACCACCGCGGGGTCGCCGACCAGCGCGGCGGCGATCCCGGCCCGGCGGAGCATCCCGCCGGACAGCGACTTCATCCGGGTCCGCGCCCGCGAGCCGAGCCCGACCGCCTCGACGGCCTTCCGGCTCGCCTCGACGGCCCGCGCGTCGGGCACCTCGCGCAACCAGGCGCAGTAGCGGACGAACTCCTCCACCGTGTAGCCGGGGAAGTACCCGAAGTCCTGGGGCAGGAAGCCGATCCGCCGCCGTGCCACCCGGGCCGACTTCTCCGAGTCGACCGGTCTCCCGCACACCTCCAGCGTCCCGCCGAGCGGCGGCGCGACCGTGGCGAGCGTCCGCAGCAGGGTGCTCTTCCCCGCCCCGTTCGGGCCGAGCAGCCCCAGCACGCCCTCACCGACCGTCAGGTCCAGCCCGTCGATCACCCGCCGCCCCCGGTACCCCTGCACCAGGCCGGACACCCGCACCCTCGGCTCCACGTCGCGCCTTTCCCACCGGGCCGTGGGGGGGGGGGGCGCCCCCGGGCGCCCCGCCGCGCGGCCCCGGCGA
>NZ_JBHUAF010000132.1:0-1330 GCF_042789895.1 Kitasatospora sp. NPDC056783 | reverse complement strand
GGGGCCCTGTCCCCCCGGGGCGGGGCGCCCCGCCCCCCCCGGGCCCCCACGGCCGTGCCTCACAGTGCTTGCGCCCACTCCTCGCGAAGTGGGTTCGGAGCTTTAGTACTTGAACCACACGTCGGAGTACCGGATGGACCAGGTGCAGTTCAGCTGACCCCAGTTGCTGATCGTCGAACCCTTGGAGATGTAGGTCCAGCCGGACGCCCGGTCGTAGTCCACGCCGCCGCAGTAGGCCTCGTTCTGGTAGTAGCCCGCGTCCGAGGTGTTGTAGCAGTGCGCCGACGTGCCGGTGCTGCCCCAGGTCGAGTAGCAGTTGTTGAGGTTGGCACTCTGGCCGCCGGCGCTGGCCAGCGGCGCGAAGCCCACCAGTGCCGCCGCCGCGAACGACGCGACGAACCCGAGCCTTACTATCGTCGAACGCGCCCCGTCAACCGGGGTGGCGGTCTTCGCCATGATGTCCTCCCAAGCGCATCACGATGGCGGGGAGGGGGTTCCGCGTTGCCGCGCGGGGCCCCCGCACCCTTGACAGAGGCCGGGCAGGTCCTACGTGGCGCCCCCCGGCCACCAGGAGCCTTTCGTGTGCCGCCGGTTCAGGCAAGGGGAGTGACAGCAGTGATCTTCATACCGTTTTCTCCCACAAGTTCCGCACACGACCACTGCCCGACATGACGCTCCGTCACATCGATCGGCATCGGACGACGATCCTCCGGACCGGCAGCTTCGGAGGGTGACATTACTTTCGCATAACAGATCCATGACCTGCCCTTGGCGTGCGCCGCCGAGACGGCAGGAGTGGGACCCGAGGGGGACCCGGAATCCTCCGGTGGTCGTACAACGGGGCAAATCCGGCATACCTAGCCTTGAGGGGAAGAATCCGACCAGTCGGCAGGGCCCCGCAGTCGCGGGGCCGCGCCGCGATCAACGACTGGAGCTCCCATGCCCCGCTCCTCCTGCCTCGCCTTCACGGTCGGCGGCCTCGCCCTCGCCGGGCTGGCGGTGGGCGGTGCCGTCCTGGTGAACAGCGACTGGCTCGCCAAGAAGGCCGGCGCCGCCTGGGAGATCACCTACGAAGCCACGGCGGGCCAGGCCGGCGCGCCGCCGCGCGCGGAGGACGTGCGCTACAGCCACAACCCCGACCGGAACGACTCCGCGGACAAGAAGGAGACGACCGGCCCGGTGAGCCTGCCCTGGAAGAAGACGGTGTTCGTCAGGGTCGGGGAGCAGGCCCGGGTGGAGGTTCTCCCGGCCGGCAACACGAAGGCCGAGTGCCGCATTCTGTTGGACGGTGTCCGGGTGGTGGCGGAAGGCACCTCCCCCGGCCCCGGCC
>NZ_JBHUAF010000131.1:0-20436 GCF_042789895.1 Kitasatospora sp. NPDC056783 | reverse complement strand
AGGTGCCATGTCGACCTCTGGCACTGGGAGTTGCCCCACCAGCCTCCACCGGACCCAGCCGTGGAATCATCGGGCCGCCGGACACATGCGGGAACTCTCCGAGGGGCGGCGGGCGGCGCCGGCGGTGCCGAGCCGAGCCCGGCGCAGGGCGGCGCGCCCACGGCCGCCGCCCCCACGCGGGGGGCCGCCACGCCCGGGGCCACCGGATCGGGGGCCGCCACACCGGGTGCCTCGGCTTCCGGCGCCGGGAGCGCGTCAGGGGCCCCGGCCACGACGGGCGGCGCCTGATGGCGGTGATCGCGGTGGTCGGCGGCCCGGGCGCTCCGGGGGCCACCACCACCGCGCTGGCGATGCTGCTGGCCTGGCCGCTGCCGCCCGGCCGGCGGATGCTGCTGGTCGAGGCCGACCCGGACGGCGGCGCGGTGCTCGCCGGCGCCTTGGAGGGCCGGGTCGAGGCCGTGTACGGGCTGCGCAACCTGGCCGTCGCCGACCGGCGCGGGCTGCTCGCCCAGGCCATCTGGGAGCAGCTGATCGACCTCTCGCCCGAGGGCAACGCCGACCGGCTGCTGCTGCCCGGGCTGACCGACCCCGTCCAGGCACCCGGCCTCGCCTACACCTGGGAGCCGCTCTCCGAACTGCTGCACGGCGTGGAGCGGCAGGGCTACGACGTCATCGTGGACCTCGGCCGCTCCGGCGCCACCGGCCACAGCGCGGTGCTCGCCCGCCGCGCGGACGTGGTGGCGGCGACGGTGCGCACCACGCTGCGCGGGCTGAGTTCGGCCCGGCCCCGGCTCGCCGCCCTGGCCGAGGACCTGGCCTCGGCCGGCACCGGGGCGGACGCGCTCGGGCTGCTGTTGGTCTCGGAGGGGCCGTACTCGCGGGCGGAGGTGTCCCGCGAGCTCGGGCTGCCCGTCCTCGGGGTGCTGCCGCACGCCGCCCGGACGGCGAGGGTGCTCTCCGACGGCGGGGACACCGCCGACCGCCGGTTCATCCGCTCGGAGCTGATGCGCACGGCGCGGTCGGCGGCGGACGAGGTGCAGCTGCTGGTGCGCCGCCGGCGCCAGCGGCTCGCGCCGGGCGCGGCGCCCGCCCAGCTGACGGCGGGCCGCCCGATGGTGGCTCCGGGCGCGGTCGCCGCCCCCGCGGCGCCGGTCCCGCCCGCTCCGCCGATACCGGCCCGGCCCGTGCCGTCGGCGCCGCAGCCGTCGATGCCCATGCCTTCCTCCGGAGCCCCGTCCGCGCCTTCGCCCGTGCCGGGCCCGGTTTCCGTGCCGGGCCCGTACGGGCAGCCGGGGTACGGACAGGGCGGCCACGCTCAGGGCGCCCACCCCCAGACCCCGTACGCGCAGACCCCGTACGCGCAGGACCCGTACGCGCGGGACCCGTACGGCCAGGCCCCGTCCGGACCGGGCGGGCCCGGATCGGCGTCGCACGGCCGGCCGGTGTACGGCCAGTCGGTGCCCGGCCGTCCGGCGCACGCCCGTCCTGCGCACGCCCGTCCGGCACCCGGCCCGGCCGGCTACGGGACGGCGGCCGAGAGCGAGCAGCCCTCCTACGCCCCGCCGCAGCCCGTCCCCCCGGTGATCACCACCGGCCCGGTGGCGCCGCTGGCCGGGCTGGCGCCGCAGCCGGCCGCGCCGGCGCCGTTCCCGGCGCACGTCCAGTCCGCGCCGAACGGCGAGGCGGACGACCAGTACCCGCTCCAGCAGCCGATCGTGACGAACCGTCAGGACGATCCGAGCGGGCCGTACCCGCACAACCCCGGGGAGGTGCTCCGTGCGCGGTAGCCCCCTGCACCAGCGTCCGTCCTCCGACCCGGCCGGGCTGCCCTGGGCCGCACCGGCGCCCGCGGCCGCTCCCGCGCCGACGCCCGGACCGGTCGCCCCGCCGTACGGGTACCGGCCCGGCCCGGTCGCGCCCCAGCCGGCCGCGGCCCAGCCCACCGCCCCCCGGCCCGTGCCGCCCGGCGCGGCCGGGCCCACCGCCGTGCCGTCCCAGCTGCCCTCGCTGGACCTGCGCGGCGCCGCCACCCGCCCGGCCGTCGACCCGCAGGTCGCCCGGGAACTCAAGCGCCAGGTCGCGGCCGAACTGCACCAGCAGATCATCCGGCTGACGACCGCCTCCGGCTCCGAGCCGGACCGCGCCACCCGCCGCCAGCGCGGGCGGGCGCTGATCGAGGAGGCCGTCGCCCGCTGGTCCGACGCCTACGCGCAGACCCACGGCATCCCGCCCACCCGGGAGCAGGACCGCACCCTCGCCGAGGCCGTCTTCGACCTGCTCTTCCGGGCCGGCCGGCTCCAGCCCTACCTGGACGACCCGGAGATCGAGAACATCCTGATCAACGGCTGTGACGACGTCTGGGTCTCCAAGGTGCACCAACCCCTGCGCCAGGTACCGCCGGTGGCCGACAGCGACGCCGAACTCATCGAGCTGCTCCAGGACCTGGCCCGCCAGCACGGTGGCGGCGAGCGCAGCCTGTCCACCGCCAGCCCCACCCTCGCGCTGCGCCTGGAGGGAGGCATGCGCCTCCAGGCGCTCACCGAGGTGACACCCCGCCCTTACGTGGCGATCCGGCGCCACCGGGTGGCCTCCGCGACGCTGCCCGAGATGGTCGAACTCGGCACCCTGGACCCCACCTTGGCGTCCTTCCTGGCCTGCGCGATCCGGGCCCGGAAGAACGTGATGGTCACCGGTACCCAGGGCGTCGGCAAGACCAGCCTGCTGCGCGCCATGGCCGCCGAGATCCCGCCGGACGAGCGGATCGGCACCCTGGAGTCGGAGTTCGAGCTCTGGCTGCACACCCTCGGCCACCTGCGCCAGGTCGTCCCCATGGAGGCCCGCGAGGGCAACGGCGAACGCGTCGAGGGGCGCCTGGCCGGGGAGCTGACCCTCGGCGACCTCATCCCGGCCGCGCTGCGCATGACGCTCTCCCGGATCATCGTCGGGGAGGTCCGCTCCGGCGAGGTCGTCCCGATGCTGCGGGTGATGACCAACGGCGAGGGCGGCTCGATGTGCACCCTGCACGCCCGTGGCCCGCACATGGTCGTCGACCGCATCGCCGAACTCTGCCTGGAGTACGGCTCGCACATGACCGATTCACTCGCCTACCGGCTCACCGCCAACGCCCTGGACCTCATCGTGCACGTCACCATGGTCGACGAGACCGCCGTCGGCGGCCGCCGGCACCGCTTCGTGTCCCACGTCCTGGAGGTCACCGGCCTCGGGGAGAGCGGCCGGCCCGCGCTGAACACCGTCTTCGGCCCCCGGCCGGACCTCGGCGAGCCGCGGGCCGTCCCGCACACCCCGCCGCAGTGCCTGGACGACCTGCGCCGGGCCGGCTTCGACGCCTCGCTGCTCGGCTCCCGGTACGGGAGTTGGGCCGCCCCGCTGCAGCTGCGGATCGGCGGTGGCACGCGGTGATGCTGCTCTTCGCCCTGTGCGGGCTGGCGATCGCGGGCGGCCTGGTCGCCCTGGTGGTCTGGGGCCGCGGCAGCGAGCCCGAGGACGAGGACGGGGCCGAGCGCGCGGAGAACCCGCTCGCCGGCCGCGTCCACGTGTTCTGGTACGGCGCCCCGGGGACGGTCACCCCCCGGATGGCGCGGCTGCGCCGGGTCCAACTGCTGCTCGCGCTCGCCGGCGCGCCGCTGGCCTGGCTGTTCACCGGCATTCCGCTGACCGCGCTGCTGGTGCCGCTGGCCGTCTTCGGCCTGCCCTGGCTGTTCGACACCACCCGCCCGGACACCCGCCGGATCGAGCGGCTGGAGGCGCTGTCCGAGTGGACCCAGCGGATCGCCGACGTGCTGCTGCTCGGTGTCGGCCTCAACCAGGCCATCGTCACCAGCCGTCGTACCGCCCCGGTCGCCCTGGAGGACGAGGTCGGCGAACTGGCCGCCCGGCTGCAGGCCCGCTGGCGGCCCGAGGAAGCGCTGCGCGCCTTCGCCGACAGCCTCGCCGACGCCACCGCCGACAAGGTGCTCGCCGCGCTCGTGCTGCGGGCCGGCGACAGCGGACCCGGACTGGCCCGCACGCTCTCCGACATGGCCGACTCGGTGCGCGAGGAGGTCCGCCAGCGCCGCGCCATCGAGGCCGACCGGGCCAAGCACCGGACCACCATCCGCTGGCTGGTCGGCATCATCGTGCTGGTCGTCACGGTCGGCTCGTTCAACACCGAGTACACCCGGCCGTACGGGACCATCCTCGGCCAGCTGGTCCTCGCCGTGGTCGCCGCCCTGTTCGTGGCGATCATCGCCTGGATGCGGGCACTGGCCTCCCACCCGCCGGTGCCCCGGCTGCTGACGCCGGACCGGCGCAGCAGGAGCGGACGGCGCTCCACCGCGCCGGAGTCCGCGCCGGAGCCCGTCGAGCAGTTCGGGGAGGTCCGGTGATCTCCCCCTGGTCCGTGCTGGCCGGTGCCGTCGCGGCCGGTGGGGTCGCCGTGCTCGTCGCCGAACTGCGGCCGGCGCCACCGGACCTGAGCCAGGCGCTGGACCGGCTGCACGCCACCCCCGCCGACCGCGAACAGGACCCGGACGAGCGGCCGCGCTGGTACGACCGGATCGGCGAGCGGTCGGTGCGGCTGCGCGGGGTCTCGATCCCGCGCCGCGAACTCTCCCTGGTCGGCCGCACCCCGGCCCGGTTCATGGTGCACAAGCTGCTGTTCGCCACGCTCGGCCTGATGCTGCCCGCCTACCTGGGCGCGATGGCCGTGCTGATGGACATCGGCCTGCCGTTCGCGCTGCCGCTGGTCGTCGGACCGCTGCTGGCCGGTCTGCTCTGGTTCGTCCCCGACGCCATCGTGCGCGGCGAGGCCAAGGAGGCGCGCACCGAGTACCTGCACGGCATCGCCGCCTACCTGGAACTCGTCGCGATGGAGCGGGCCGCGGACTGCGGACCCGCCGAGGCGCTGCGCCGGGCCGCCGCGGTCGGGCAGGGCGCGGTGTTCCGCCGGATCCGCGACGCCCTGGAGCGCGCGGCCACCGACCGGCTCCCGCCCTGGGCCGGACTCGACGCGCTGGCCGAGGAGTTGGGTTTCAGCCCGCTCCAGGATCTGGCCGACATCATGCGGCTGTCCGGCACCGACGGCGCGGCCGTGTACGACACCCTGCGGGCCCGTGCCAAGGGCCTGCGCGGGGAACTGCTCGCCGAGGACCTCGCCCGCGCGAACGCCGACAGCGAGCGGATGGTCGCTCCCGGGGCCGCCCTGACCCTGCTGATGACCGTCCTGATCGTCTTCCCGGCGCTGCACCAGATGCTCAACTGACCACCGTCCAGTCCTCGTCCGGCCCCCGTCCAGCCCCTCCGTCCGTTCAGAGCAGCCGGCACCACCCACCACACCACACCGTCAGATCCTCCGGAGAACCCGATGACCGTACGACTCGCCCGGCTGGCAGGCCGGCTACTGCGACCCGTCCTGCTGCCGGTCCAGTTCGCACTGCTGCTGTTCACCTTCCGGCTCGGCCGGCTGAGGGCCGCCCGCGCGCGCGGCGACCGCGGTGCGATCAGCATCGAACTCGCCCTCGCCATCATCGCGTTGGTCTTCGTCGCGGGCGCCGTGGCGGCCGCGCTCTACCTGCTGAAGGACAAGGTCGTCGACAAGGTCAAGCAGGACCCGAACCTGCCGGGCGGTGTCGGGGCCGCGGGCGGCGCGGGCGGCGCCACCCGGTGATGCGTCCCGCTCTCCGTCGCGGTGGCGACCGGGGGTCGATGAGCCTGAGCCTCGCCATCGTCTTCCCGGTCGTCCTGCTGCTCCTGCTGCTCGTCGTCCAGGCCGCGCTGTGGTGGTACGACCGGCAGGTCGCGCTCACCGCCGCCCGCGAGGGCGTGGACGCCGGACGGATGCAGGGGAGCGCGACGGACGGCGAGAAGAACGAGGCCGCCCAGCGGCAGGCCCGCGACTTCCTCGACCGGCAGGGCGTGCGCGAGTACACGGTGGGGACCGAGGGGAGCACGGCGCAGACCGTCCGGGTCACCGTAAGGCTGACCCCGCCGCTGCTGCTGCCCGGGCTCAAGGCGCCGGCCATCACCCAGTTCGCCGAGGCGCCGCGCGAGCGCTTCGTCCCGCCGGCGGTGAAGCCGTGAGGCGCGCGCCGCGGACACCGGGTCGGTGGCGGCGGTCGACCGGGTGGGGCCGGGTGGACCGGCGGGGCCCGCTGAAGCGACGGGGCCTGCTGAACCGGCTCGACCGGCCGGACCGGGGCGGGATCGCGATCGAGGCGGCCATCGTCGTTCCGGGAGTGGTCGGGCTCGTCCTGGTGGCCATCGCCGCCGGGCGGGTGCAGACCGCGGCCGGCACCGTGGAGGCCGCCGCCCGGGCCGGCGCCCGGACCGCCTCCCTCCAGCGCGGCGCGGCCGGGGTGGAGCAGCCGGCCAGGGACTCCGCCCTCGCGACGCTGCGCCAGCAGGGCGTGGCCTGTCGCGACGGCGACGTCCGGGTCGGCACGGGGCAGCTGGCCCTGCCCGGCGGACCGGTCACCACCGTCACGGTCACCGTGGTCTGTGACGTGGAACTGGCCGACCTGCTCGGCGGACCGTCCGGCGTACCCGTGACGAAGCACCTCGTCGGCGAGTTCACCTCGGTGGTGGACCGCTACCGGGGCACCTGACGGCGTGCGGCGCCGGCACCCGCGCGACGGGGGATTGGAGAGGGCCCGAGTGGGGAAACGCAAGCGGAGAGCGCTCGGGGGATGACACAGCGGTACCGAGTGGCGCCCGGTGGGGGCCGGTGGGGAGAGCGGCGTGCGGAGTGGGGGGAGGGAACGGGGATGGTGAGCGGCCTGCGGCGACGGCTGTCGGCGCGCCGGTCCGACCGGGGCGCGGTGGCCCTCTTCGTGGCGATCTGCGCGGCCTACGTCGTGCTCGTCATCGCCCTGGTGATCGACGCCGGAGGCCGGCTGCGGATCGCCGAGCGGACCGACGCCTACGCCCTGGAGGCCGCGCGGGTGGGCGGCCAGCAGCTCGACCAGGCCGCGGTCCTGCAGGGCCAGGGCTTCAAGGTCCAGGAGAAGTACGTCCGGGACGCCGCCGACGCCTACCTGGGCCTGTACGGCCTGCGGGCCGGCGGCATCGAGTTCTCCGGTGACGGAAGGGTCGTCACCGTCACCGTGCAGGCCGACTACCGTCCGGTCCTGCTGGGCGCCCTCGGGGAACGGAAGGTAACGGGCAAGGGCAGTGCGACCCTCGTCCACGGAGTCAAGAAAGCGGAGACCGACTGATGGCCGCGCCACGTGCCAAGGACCAGGCCCGACCCGCCCAGGCCCGTACCGGCCGGACCGGGAGCTCCCACCGAGCCGGCGGCGCGCGGGGGCCCGCCGCTCCGGCGCCCCGACCACCGCGCGGGCGCGGCCGGGCCGTGATCACCGCGCTCGGCGCGCTGGTCACCCTGCTCGCCCTGCTGGTCGGCGTCCCCGCGCTGCTGCTGTACGGCACCGACGCGGTCGCCGGGATGGGCGGCGTCGCCTCGGGCGGGGTGGGCGAGGCGCTCACCGGCTCGGACGACGGAAGCCTGTTCCTGTGGGCGCTGGTGGTGGTGGGATGGCTCGCCTGGGCCTGCTTCGCGCTCTCCGTCCTGCTGGAGATCCCCGCCCAGCTGCGCGGCCGGATCGCCCGTCGCATCCCGGCCTTCGGCTGGAGCCAGCGGCTCGCCGCCGGGCTGGTCGGCTCGGTGCTCGCGCTGCTGCCGGTGGCCGGCTCGGCCTTCGCGGCCGTTCCCGAACTGAACCACGGCCCGGCCGCCCAGGCGCAGGTGACGCCGGGCGTGCAGCGGGCCGCGCTGCCCTCGGCGCAGGCCGCGCCGGCCCTCACCCCGGCCGCCGAGCAGCAGAGCACGTACACGGTGCGGGACGCCCGCCCGGCCGACAGCCTGTGGTCCATCGCCGAGCGCCAACTCGGCTCGGGCGAACGCTGGGTGGAGATCGCCAAGCTCAACGACGGCCGGGTGATGGGTGATTCGGGCGTCCGCTTCGACGCCGACCGGCCGATCCAGCCCGGCTGGGAGCTGCTGATGCCGGCGGACGCCAAGCCGGACGAGGCGAAGGCGCCCGTGCCCGCCCCTCCGGGCGACGTCGCGCCGGGTGCGCCGCAGGGTGCGCCGCAGAACGTTCCGCAGTCCGGCGCGGAGGCCGGGCCCGGTGGCGCGGCCGGCTCCGGCGCGCAGCGGGCGGTCACCGTCCAGGCCGGGGACAGCCTGTCGTCCATCGCCCAGCGGGAGCTGGGGGACGGCGAACAGTGGCCGAAGCTGTTCGAGGCGAACAAGGGGGCGCAGGCTCCCGACGGGGAGCGGCTGACGAACCCGGACGTGGTGGTGCCCGGCATGGTGCTCACGGTGCCGGGGGCGGCTGCCGCCACTCCGGCCGCCGGCGACCAGGCCCCGGCCGGGCAGGCTCCCGCCCCGGCCCCGGCCGACCAGGCACCCGCCCCGGCCCAGCCCCAGCCTCCGGCGGCGGGCTCCCCCGCCTCGGGCGCCCCGCAGTCGGCCCCGGCGCCCACGCACGCGCCGACCAAGGCGCCGGCCCCCGCCGCGCACGCCGACCCGGCCGCCGGCGGTGACTACACCGTCGCCATCACGGCCTCCACCGTCGGCGTCCTGCTCGCCGCCGTCATGGTCGGCACCGTCGCCCACAAGCGCGGCACCCAGCAGCGGGCCCGCCGCCCCCGGCACCGCATCGCGATGCCCGGCGCCGAGGCCGCCGCCTTCGAGAACGAGTTGATGGCCCGGCAGGACAGCGCCGGGCTGGACCTCCTGGACCGCGCCCTGCGCACCCTGGCCCGCAACACCGTGCGCGGCGGCAAGCGGCTGCCCGCCATCGTCGCCGCCCGGATCACCCAGGGCCAGACCATCGAGCTGCACCTGTCCGGCCCGGCCACACCGATCGCGCCGTTCCGCGCCGCGCACGCCGCCAACGTCTGGTGGTGCAGCGCCGACTCCGGGGACCTGCTCAGCCCCGGCCAGGCCCGGAAGACCCCCGCCCCGTACCCCGCGCTGGTCACCCTCGGCAGTTCGCCGGACGGCTCGGTGGTCCTCGCCGACCTGGAGGCCGTCCGGCTGCTCCACCTGTCCGGCCACCCGGACGACGCCCGCGACGTGCTGCGCACCCTCGCCATCGAGCTGGCCCACAGCCCGCTCGCCGACCGGCTGCACCTGCACCTGGTGGACCTCGCCGAGGAGGTGCCGATCAGCGGCCCGGCCGCCGACCGCGTGCACCGCCACGCCACCCTGGAGGCCGCGCTCGCCGCCCTCGGCCCGCGCACCGCCAAGGCCCGCGCCACCCTGGTCGCCGCCGAGGCCACCAGCCCGCGCGAGGCCCGCAGCCGGGGTCAGGCCGACGAGTCCTGGACGCCCGAGATCGTGCTCTGCGCCCACCAGCCCGGCGGGGAGATCCCGGCCGAGCTCGGGCGCCTGCTCGACGCCCGGCCGCGCACCTGCGTCGCGGTCGTCACCCGCGCCCCCGAGCGCGGCACCGGCCCGGTCGCCCGCTGGACCCTGCCGACCTCCGGCCAGGCGGCGATCCCGGGCCTGCACCTGACGGTCGAACTGCAGCGGCTCAGCGGGCAGCAGTACGATCAGGTCGCCGAACTGCTGCGGGTCGCCGACGACACCACCCAGCACCCGGCCCCGGCCTGGACCCTGGACGGGCCGGACGAGGACACCGACACCACCGAACTGCCCGCCGCGGTACCGGTGCTGGCGGGCGTCGGGGCCTCGGGCGTCGGGGTCTCGGGTGGCGGGGCGCAGGAGGGTGCGGAAACGGCCGCCGGTCCGCGGCTGCTGGCCCGGGTCATCGGCACGGGGGCCAGCCCGTTCGCGGGCACCGATCCGGTGGCGCCGGCCCCGGCTGCGGCTGCGGCCCCGGCTGCGGCGCTGGTGCCGGCGCAGGCCACTGGTCCTGGTTCCGGTTCTCTTCCCGGTCCTGTTCCGGCTCCCGTGCCGGGTGCGGGGTCGGGTACGGGCGCGACGTCGGTCCCGGCCGGTCCGGCGCGGTTCGCCGTCAACGGGCAGGGACGGCAGGCGGCCGTCGACGAGACCACCCGGGACCTGCGGCGGCCCGGCCCGCCGGAGGGCGAGGGCGGCGCGGAGCCGGGGGACGGGTCCTCGGAGTCCACGGCGACGATGGTCCTCGCGGTGCAGCCCGTCGTACCGCAACCGGCCGAGCCCGCCCCGGAAGCCGTTCCGGAACCCGCCGCCGCTGACGCCCCGGAGACGGCTGAGGCCGCCGAGGCCGCCGAGGCCGCCGAGGCCACAGAGGCGGCCGAGAGGGCCGACGCCACCGAGACCGCGGGTGCCGTCGCCACGGAGGCCCCCACGACCGCCGCCGCGCCCGGTCCCGCCGCAGTCGCGCCCGGTCCCGCCGCAGTCGCGCCCGGTCCCGCCGCCGCGCCGGTCGCCCGGACCACCCCCGGCCGCAGCGACAGCGACGACCTGCTCGCCATCCTCCGCTCCCCGGAGGCGCACGCCCCGCGCAACGCCCCCCGGATCCGCCTGCTCGGCCCGGTGGACGTCGCGGGAACCCTCGGAGCCACCACACCCGGTGCGCTGCCCAGGCTCACCGAGCTGGCCGTCTACCTGGCGCTGCGCCCCGGTTCCGACCGCCACGCCCTCGACCACGACCTGCACCCCGGAGCCGCGCACCTCGACCCGCACCCCACCGCGGCCGACGCCCAGAGCCCGCTGCCGGCCAAACTCGCCGACCTGGCGGCCTGGTTCGGCACCTCGCCCGAGGGGCGCGCCTTCCTGCCCACCGACGGCGCCGAGGGCTACTCCTTCGCCCCGGCGGTCACCTGCGACTGGGACGAGTTCCGCAGCCTCTACCGGCGCGGCATGCGCAGCACCAGCGCCACGGCCGACGCCGCCCTCGCCCACGCCCTGGCCCTGGTCCGCGGCGCGCCGTTCGCCGAGGCCCCGCCGGCCTCGTTCGGCTGGGCCGAGGCGGAGCGGCAGGACATGATCGCGGCGATCGTCGACACCGCCCACGAACTGGCCGCCCGCCGCCTGCAGTACGGTGACCACCGCAGCGCCGAGGCCGCCGTCTTCCGCGGCCTCGCCGTCGCCCCGGACGTCGAACTGCTGCACCGGGACCTGTTCTACGCGTACGCATCGGCCGGCGCCCGGGACCAACTCCTGCGCGCCGTCAACCGGTTGGACGCGCTCAGTCGCCGCACCGGCCGGGACCTCGACGCCGACACCGTCGCCCTGCTGCGGGACCTGCTCGCCGGCTCCTGACCCGGCGCGCCCACTGCCCGGTCACTCCCACGGGGGCGGCCGGGCAGCGCCGTTGACGGGCCGACCGTTCCGGCCGCGGCCGATCAGACGGCCCGCAGCCAGGCCTCCAGGACGGTGAAGTCCGCCTCGGTGAGCCCGCGTCGGGGGTCCACCCGGTGGAGCAGGGCGCGGGCGGGGGAGTGCGCGGCGACCCAGCGGCGGTCGGCCTCGGTGATCTCGTCGTCCACCCAGGCGAACGGCCGTCCGTCCGCCCACGCGACCAGCGCACGCGTCTTCCAGTGCAGACCGTTCGGCCCGTTCGGCCCGTTCGGCCCGTTCGGCCCGTCCGCGTGGTGCGTGCCGTCCATGCTGTCCGATTCCTCCACCGGCCAGTCCACGACGGGCAATCGGGGCAGGCCGAGCCAGGGCGCGAGGCAGTCGTTGGCGTCCTCCAGCCACGTCGTGGCCCACACCGGATCGCCCGGCAGCTTCAGCAGCCGCGCCCCCAACTCCGGGTCCACGCGGTCGATCAGCGGGTTCCCGCCGGGCACCGCGCCGGACGGGACGTACGGGCTGCGGAAGGTCGGATAGTCGCCCGGCGGCGGACCGCCGAAGGGGAGGAGCGGGCCGTCGACGTCGAGGAACAGCAACGGGCGCGCGGCATCGATCACGACGGCACCCTAGCGGGGACGGCGTGAGCGGTGTGGCGCGCCGATCGGCCACCCGGCCTGGAACGGGCGAGCCGGGATCTCGTAGGGTGGCGCGCACGGAGTGTGGTGGCAGGCACCACGCGGGCGAGGGCATCAGACGCCGCGGGAGCGGCGGGGCGGGGCGGTGACCAGGAGATGGCGGAGACGACAGCGGTTTCCGGAGGTCCCGACCCGGCAGCGGACGCGGGTCCCTGGGACGCCGTACCGCCGCCCCGCCTCCGGACCGAGGAGCACCCGCCCGGTCCGGCCGCACTGTACGAACCTCCGCCGCTCCCGGCCGTTCCCGATCCGATCGCTGCGCCGGCTTCGGAACCGGGTTCGGGTTCGGTCACGGCTTCGGGCCCGGCTTCGGGCCCGGGTACCGGGACGGGTGTGCAGGGGGGTGCGCAGCCGGTTGGGCAGGCGCCCGTACCGCCGCCCGTGCCCCCGACGGTGCCCCCGACCGCGCCGCCCATGCCGCCCACCGGATGGACCCTCACCGGACTGCCCGCCGTCGGGTCCGCCCCCTCGGCGACCCCGCCGTCGTTCCCGGTGCAGGGCGCGGCGCAGAGTGCGCCGCAGGGAGCCTTCGCCGTCGGTGCGGGCGGGCTCGGCGCCGCGACGCGTGGACGGATCCTGGTGATCGAGGGTGGGTACGGCAACTCCGGCCGCCGCACCTGGGGTCGCGGCGGCCCGGCCCAGGCGCCGGTGCTCTCGGCGATGCTCGCCGCCGTCTCGCCGCAGGTGCTGCTCGCCGCGGACGCGGTGGACGCCGTCCACCTCCCCGGCGCGGGAGACCCGCACACCGTCCTCGCCCACCTGCGGGCCGCCTCCCGGCACCCGGGGCCGCTGCTGGTCCACCTGGGCGGCCATGTGGTCGGCGACAAGCGGGGCGGGCAGCTCCAGTTGACCCTGCGCGACGCCAAGCAGGACGGTCTGCCCTGGCAGGCCATCGCCGCCGAGCTGAGCCACCGTCCGGCCGAGTGGCCGACCCTCGTCATCGCCGACCTGAGCGCCGATCAGAACGCCTGGCCGTACCTCCAGGGCACGGTCTCCCCGCTCAGCGAGGGCATCCCGCTGTGGGCGGTGGTCAGCCCGGACCCGGAGCAGATCGGCACCTTCACCCGTGCCCTTATCGAGGCGCTGCACGGCGGCCGACCCGGTGCGGGCGAGGTGCTCGCGCCCGAGCAACTGCGGCAGCAGGTGTACTCGGTGCTGCGGCCGGACGTGGTCATCCTGGCCACCCACGCTCCGGAGCGCCCGTTCTTCCGCAACACCGCCCGGCGGGGCGAGGGCCAGGTGGCGGAGGTGACGCCGGTCCCGGTGCCGCTGCCGTCGCGTCCGGCGGAGCCGCGGGACGCCGTCGTCGACCTGCCGGTGCCCGCACCGGCCGTGGTACCCGAACCGACCGCCCCGGTCGAGGCGTCCGGTGCGTCCGGTGCGTCCGGTGCGTCCGCCGCGGTCTCGGTGACCGGCGGAGGTCCGGTCAGCCTGGTCAAGCCTGGCGTACCGCCCACGCCGCCGCGGCCCGCCCGTCCGGTCAGCCTGCTGAAGGCGGGCGGGGAGGGCGAGGGGGGCGAGGTCGCCGCGGCGCCGGTCGTGACGCTGCGCAAGCCCGTTCCGGCCGACGCGGTACCGGCGGACACCGAGGCTCCGGTCGGTGTCACGCTGCGCAAGCCCCGGCCGGAGCCGGCGGACGACGTCACGGAACCCGAACTCCCGCAGGAGGAGGCCGTGGTGGAGGCGGCGATGGCCTCCGAGGCCGGGGTGGAGACGGCGGAGACGGCGGAGGAGCCTGCCGGGGAGGCGCCCGAGGACGAGGCCCCGGCCGAGTCGGCCCCGGCGGACGAGGTGCCGGTGCACGAGGCGCCAGTGGACGAGGTGCCCGTCGAAGTGGCGTCGGTCGACGAAACGCCCGCTGACGAAACGCCCGCTGACGAGACGCCCGCTGACGAGGTGCCGACCGACGCCGGCTCCCAGGACGACGTGCCGGCCGCCGCCCCGGTCGGGGCCCCGGCCGAAGCCCGGCCCGAGAGCCCGGCCGAGGCGACCGGCGCCGAGGCCCCCGGGACCGGGCGGCCCCGCGCGGACTACCGCGAGGTCATCGGACGGATCGTCCGCAGCGCCGACGCCGGGGACCATGGCGCGGCCACCGATCTGGCCTTCGCGCTCGAACTGGAGGCGATCGCCGAGCACGGGGCGGTGTCCGAGCCGGTGCTCCAGGTGCGGCAGGTCCGGGCGCACGTGTGCCGGCTCGCCGGTCGGCCGGCCGAGGCCGCGGACATCTACCGCGAGGTGGCGCTGACGCTGCTGCGCTCGCAGGGCCCGGACCATCCGGAGACCCAGCGGGCGGCCACCAACGCCGAGGCCTGCTGGCGCGCGGTCACCGACCGGGCGGAGGCGATCCGGATCGCCCCGGAGATCATCGAGCTGCGTGCCTACCTCCCGGGCCCCGAGGGCCGCAAGCTCCGCGCCGCGGAGCGCTATCTCGCCCAGCTGGCCGCGACCGGCTGACCGGAGACGACAGGTCGGAGGCGGCGGGCGGAGGCAACGGACAGCGGACAGATGACAGATTTCGAAATCTGTCATCTGTCATCTGTTCGCTGTCATCTGTTCGCTGTTACCCGCAACCTGCCACCGCGCGACCCACCCGCTCAGCGAGCGGCGATCGCGTGCACGAACTTGGCGGCGTCGATGGTGCCCAGGCCGCTGGCGAGGTCGTAACCCGGGGTGGCGTTGTAACCGGTGACGCCGCCCCAGCCGTTGTCGCCCTCCTTCACGTCCACGATGCCGCTCCACTGGTTCGGCAGCAGGTTCATGCCGTACATGCGCCAGTTGAGCTGGCCGAGGCGGTGGCCGGCGAGCTGGTCGGCGAGCGCGACGACGCCCGAGAACAGCGGGGTGGCCTCGCTGGTGCCGCCGGTGAGGTGCCAGCCGACCGAGGTCGGGTCGTAGGACTCGTAGGTCCAGGCGGCGCCGTCCACGGCCGCGCTCATGCTGATGTCCGGGGTGCCGCGGTGGTTGCCGGTGACGTTCGCGACGCCGGCCTGGTACCACGGGCGCTCGAAGATGCCCGAGACGCCGCCGCCGCCGGCGCCGGACTGGTCGTGCCACACCTTGTCGGGCGCGGTGCGCTTGCCGGAGTCGTCCAGGGTGAGCTGGGTGCCGCCGATGGAGGTGACCAGCGGGTCCGAGGACGGCCAGGAGTTGACCTTGTACGGGTACAGGTCGGTGCCGTTCGCCTGGGCGTCGGTGGCGCCGTTGTCGCCGGAGGCGGCGAGCACGGTCACGTTGTGGTCGGCGGCGGCTTGGAAGGCGTACCGCAGATCGGTGAGCGACGTGAAGTCGCCCTTGTCGTAGCCCGGGAAGGTGTTCTCGGTGGCGCCGAAGCTCTGCGAGATGACGTCGCCGCGGCCGGCCTTGATGAGGGCCTTCTCGGCGTCCATCATCTCGGGCAGGCCGGTGGTGCCCTCGGTCTCGGAGACACCGGTCTCGACCAGGACGATGTGCGCGTCGGGGGCGACGGCGTGGGCGTACTCGACGTCCAGGGTGGTCTCGCCGGCCCAGCCGGTGTGGTCGGGGTTCTTCGCGTCGAAGGCGGGGACGTTGCCCCACTTGACGACCTCGACGTCGGTGTCCTTGATGCCCCACTGCTTGTCGAAGACCTCCAGGTCGTGCTGGATGGTCGGGGAGCCGAAGGAGTCGACGATGACGATCGTGCGGCCCTTGCCGGTGACGCCCTCCTGGTACAGCGGGTCCAGGTTGTAGGCGGTGCGGTACTGGAGCGGCGAGTAGCAGTGGATGCCGATCTGGCTGACGCACTGGGTGGTGCTCAGCGGGGCGACGCGCGCTTGGGCGTTGTGGTGCCCGAAGGAGGCGGGGCGGACGTGCACGCCCGTCAGGTCGCGCGCGGGGGCGGCGGTCGCGGCGCCGACGGCCGGTACGGCGACGGTGCCGGCCGTGAGGGCGGTGGCCCCTACGGCGAGCAGAGCCAGGGCGCGGCGGAGGGTGGCGGGGCTGCCCATGGGACTCCTTGGGACGCAGGGCCCGACCTGGTTCGGTCGGGTGGGTCCGGCCATCCCATCGAGAGCTACATGATCATGCCATAGTCATTTGGAGGGGTCACGTGATCAAGGTCATGGTCATGCTCGGCCACGCGAAAAGGTAAAGGCCGTCCCAGGGGAAAGTAACCTCCCCTTCGGGACGGCCTGGTGACGACACGTCAGGGAACTGCTAGCGTGCCCCGCCGTTGACGTAGAGGGTCTGCCCGCTGACGTACGAGGCCTCCTCGCTGGCCAGGAAGGCGATCACCGAGGCGACGTCCTCCGGCTGGCCGACCCGGCGCAGCGGGGTCCTGGCGGCGACCTCGGCCTGGTAGTCCTCGGCGGTGCTGCCGACCCGCTCCGCGGTGGCGACGGTCATCGGGGTGGCGATGTGTCCGGGCGCGACGGCGTTGACGTTGACGTTGAACGGTCCGAGCTCGATCGCCAGGGTCGCGGTGAGGCCCTGGATGCCGGCCTTGGCCGCGGCGTAGTTGGCCTGGCCCCGGTTGCCGAGGGCGGAGCGCGAGCTGAGCGAGACGATCTTCCCGTACTTCTGCGCCACCATGTACTTCTGGGCGACGTGGCTGCAGTTGTACGCGCTGGTCAGATTGACCGTCAGTACCGCGTCCCAGTCCGACTTGGGCATCCTGAAGAACAGGTTGTCCCGGGTGATCCCGGCGTTGTTGACCAGGATGTGCACCCCGCCGAGATCCGCCACGACCTGTGCGAAGACCGCCTCCACGGCGTCGTAGTCGGTCACGTCGCAGCCGTACGCCCGGGCGGTGCCGCCCTTGGCGGTGATCTCGGCGGCCGTCCCGGCCGCGCGCTCGGCGGTGAGGTCGACCACGGCGACCGCCGCACCCTCCTCGGCCAGCCGGCGGGCGGTGGCCGCCCCGATGCCCTGCGCCGCGCCGGTCACGACGGCGACCTTCCCCGCGAACCGCGTCATGTGAACTCCTCGGAAGTCTGGATCAACAGGTGACAAGTGACAGCACGGCCGCGGCAGGCGGCGGTGATGGTGGTCAGACGTTCTCGACCAGCACGGCCGTACCCTGCCCCACGCCCACGCACATGGTGGCCAGGCCGCGCCGGGCGCCGGTACGGCGCATCCGGTGCAGCAGGGTGGTGAGGATGCGGGCGCCGGAGCCGCCCAGGGGGTGGCCGAGCGCGATCGCCCCGCCGCTGGGGTTGACCACCTCCTCGGCCCGCTCCGGGCTGAAGCCGATGCCGTCGGCGGAGGCGAGCGCCTGCGCGGCGAACGCCTCGTTCAGCTCGGCGGTGTCCAGGTCGGCGAGCGACCAGCCGGCCCGCGCGAGCACCTTCGCCGTCGCCGGGACCGGGCCGATGCCCATGACGTCCGGGTGCACCCCGGCCGAGGCGCCGGCCACGTACCGGCCGAGCGGCTGGAGCCCGAGGTCGCGCAGTGCCTCCTCGCCGACCAGGAGGAGGCCGGCCGCGCCGTCGTTCATCGGCGAGGCGTTCCCGGCGGTCACGGTGCCCCCGGGCCGGAACACCGGCTTGAGCGCGGCGAGCTTCGCCAGGCTGGTGTCCTCGCGGATGCCCTCGTCCTGGCCCACC
Source organism: Kitasatospora sp. NPDC056783 (assembly GCF_042789895.1). NCBI lineage: Bacteria > Bacillati > Actinomycetota > Actinomycetes > Kitasatosporales > Streptomycetaceae > Kitasatospora > Kitasatospora sp. NPDC056783. The sequence goes on along the minus strand of NZ_JBHUAF010000131.1, from coordinate 2,932 downwards.
GTCACCCCGTCCGGCCGCTCGACCGGGACCAGCTCGGCGTCGAAGTGCCCGTCCTTGCGCGCGGCGCCGGCCCGCTGGTGGCTGCGCAGCGCGAAGGCGTCCTGGCGCTCCCGGCCGATGCCGTGGCGGGCGGCCACCTCCTCGGCGGTCTCGCCCATGCTGAGCACGCCGTGCAGTTCGGCCATCCGGGGGTTGGTGAGCCGCCAGCCGAGCCGGGTGTCGAAGGTCTCCATCCGGTGCGGCAGCGCCTCGTCGGGGCGGGGGAGGACGAAGGGGGCTCGGGTCATCGACTCGCACCCGCCGGCCAGCACCACGTCCGCCTCGCCGGAGCCGATGGCCCGTGCGGCGAGGGTGACGGCCTCCAGGCCGGAGGCGCAGAGCCGGTTGACGGTGGCTCCCGGTACGGTCTCCGGCAGGCCGGCCAGCAGGACGGCCATCCGGGCGGCGTTGCGGTTGTCCTCGCCGGCCTGGTTGGCGGCGCCCCAGTAGACGTCGTCGATTCGGGCCGGGTCGAGCGCGGGCACGTCGGCGAGCACGGCGCGCAGCACGGTGGCCGAGAGGTCGTCCGGGCGGACCGTGGCGAGCGCGCCGCGCAGCCGGCCGATGGGTGTGCGGCGGGCGGCGGCGAAGTAGACGGGACGCACGTCGTCGGGCTCCTTGTCGGGTGGCGGTGGCGGTGGCGGTGGCGATGGCGGTCGGGTGGGCCCGTGGTGGGGATGGTCCGACGGTGGGGATGGTCCGGCGGTGGCGGTCGGGCGGGTGTGCGGCGGGTCAGAACGCGTTGACACCGGTGAGAGCGCGTCCGATGAGCAGCTGGTGGATCTGGCTGGTGCCCTCGTAGAGGGTCATCACCCGCGCGTCGCGCAGGTACTTGCCCACCGGGTACTCGTCGATGAACCCGTAGCCGCCGAAGACCTGGAGCGCGTTGTTGGCGGCCCGGACGGCGGCCTCGCTGGCGTACAGCTTGGCGACGGAGGACTCGGTGGCGAACGGCAGACCGCGCTCGATGTGGTCGGCGACCTTCCAGGTGAGCAGCCGGGCCGCCTCGACGTCCACGGCGATGCCTGCCAGCAGTTCCTGGACGAGCTGGTGCGAGGCGATCGGCCTGCCGAACTGCTCGCGCTCGCCCGCGTAGCGGACCGCGGCCTCCAGGCAGGCCCGGGCGATGCCGACACAGCCGGCCGCCACCGACATCCGGCCCTTGGCCAGTGCGGCCATCGCCACGCCGAACCCCCTGCCGACCTCGCCGAGCCGGGCGCTGTCGGGCACCCGGACGTCCTCGAAGGAGAGCGCGGCGGTGGCCTGGCCGCGCAGGCCGAGCTTGCCGTGGATCTCGGTGCGGGTGAAGCCGGGCAGGTCGGTGGGGACCAGGAAGGCGGTGATGCCCCGGTGGCCCCGCTGGTCGGGCGCGTCGCCGCCGGTGCGGGCGAAGACCAGGGCCACGTCGGCCCAGGTGCCGTTGGTGATGAAGGTCTTGGCGCCGCTGATCAGCCAGTCGTCGCCGTCCCGGACGGCCCGGGTGGTGAGGTTGGCGGCGTCGGAGCCGGTGCCCGGCTCGGTGAGGGCGAAGCAGGCGAGCGCCTCGCCGGAGGTGAGCCGGGGCAGCCAGTGCCGCTTCTGCTCCTCGGTGCCGAAGCCGTCGACCGACTTGCCGACCAGTCCGAGCGAGACCGAGACGATCCCGCGCACGGCCGAGTCGCCGCGCCCGAGCTCCTCCAGGACGAGGCAGTACGCGAGGTGGTCGCCACCGCTTCCGCCGTACTCCTCCGGGATGGTCAGCCCGAGGAAGCCGACCTTCGCGAGCTTGCCGATGATCGCGCGGTCGACGGACTCGGCGCGGTCCCACTCGGCGGCGTACGGCACGATCTCGCGGTCGGTGAAGGCGGCGGCGAGGTCCCGGACGGCGCTCTGCTCCTCGGACAACTCCAGGTTCACGGCGGCTCCCGAATCCGGTGTCCAGGGCCGGGGAGGGGTCCGGGCCCATTAAACTAGCGCTGCAAGTTTTATGGGGGGACTGTAGCCCGGCCGACGCCGTGCTGGGAAGGGTCACCTGCCAGAATCGGTCCCCACCGCACCCGACCGGAGGAACCGGAGGCACCCGCCGCGATGGCCCGTCCACGCACCCCGCTGCTCAGCCGCGAGCGCATCGTCGCCGCCGCACTGCGGCTGATCGACGAGGAGGGGCTGGACGCCCTGTCCACCCGCCGCCTGGCCACCGAGCTGTCGGTCAGCGGGCCCTCGCTGTACAACCACTTCGCCACCAAGGACGAGCTGCTGGACGCGGTGGTGGACAGCGTCATCGGCGAAGTCGACCTGTCGATGTTCCGGACCGCCGAGCCCGGGGCCGCGGACGCGGTGACCGCCGAGCCGGGGAGTGCCGAGCCCGGGAGCGCCGAGCCCGGGAGTGCCGAGCCGGTGACCGAGGTGCCCGGGAGCGCCCAGACCCCCTGGTCGGAGGCCCTGTGGGACTGGGCCCGCTCCTACCGCGCCGCGCTGGCCGCCCACCCCAACATCGTCCCGGTGCTCGCCCAGGGCCCGGGGCGGCGACCGAACGCGCTGCGGCTGGCCGACGCAGTCTTCGGCCATCTGGTCGAGTCGGGGTGGCCGCGCGGCCAGGCGACCCGGATCGGCGCGCTGATGCGCTACTTCGTCACCGGCTCCGCGCTCGCCTCCTTCGCGGCCGGTTTCCCGGCGGACGCCGAGGTCTACGACGCGGCCGACTACCCGCACCTCGGCGAGGCGCACCGGCTGGCCGGGCACCGGGGGACGGTGGACGAGGGCGCCTTCGAGACCGGGCTGGAGGCGCTGCTGGACGGGCTGGCCCTGCGCTTCGCCCGGCTCGTCGAACGTCCCTGACCCGGCCCCGCTGGCCGGACCCGCCGACCGGCCCCGTCGACCGGACCCACTCGACCGCCCCGCTCGGCCGGTCCCC
>NZ_JBHUAF010000130.1:0-20459 GCF_042789895.1 Kitasatospora sp. NPDC056783 | reverse complement strand
GGCCGGCAGGTCACCTTCGGTCCCGACCGCTGCAAGCGGCGCCACCACGTCGAACGGTGCTTCCAGAAGATCAAGACCTGGCGCGGCCTGGCCACCAGGTACGGCAAGAGCCCGGAAAGGTACACGGCAGGCCTTCACCTCCGCGGATCGATCATGTGGCTGAAGTCCCTGGCCTCGGCTCCCGCTGAGAGACGGGGTCCATGGCGGAGCAACCCCCGCGAGCGCGAGGCCGACTGAATCTCGACCAGCGGAACGGCCCCGAGCGGGGAGCAACCCCCGCGAGCGCGAGGCCGACGGAGGGGTTCACATGAGCAGCACCGCAGGCACGGAGCAACCCCCGCGAGCGCGGGGCCGACACGGTCGGCGGGTGGGCCGCCCTGCTCCTGGGGGAGCAACCCCCGCGAGCGCGGGGCCGACACTTCCTGACCTGCAGCGATTCGCCTCAGATGGCGCCGACTGATTCAGTTCGATTCGACAGAAGGTCCATAGCATCTCTCCTGGGTGATAGTCATATCTTTTTGCAGGCAAGCCAATTGTCAGTGCCACACCCTAGGCTCCCGAAGCGTACTCGCACGTGGAGGTTGGGCGATGGCTGAGGACCGCTGGCAGTGGTACCCGCCCAAGGTCAAGGGCTGGCTGGGCGTGTTGTGGGGGAAGTCGGCCGGGCGGGCCGGAGGTTCGGCCAACCTCCTGCTGTCGCACATGCTGGACACCGCTGCGGTGGCGGAGGTCGCCTGGGACCGCTACCTGCCGCCCGTGACGAAGCGGCGCCTGGATGACGTCGCGGGCGGTCGGGGGAAGGGACGGCGCCTCTTCGCCTGGCTGTGCGGGATCCATGACTACGGCAAAGCCGTCCCCGCCTTCCAATACCTGGACCCCGACTTGGCGGACTCCGTTCGCCGAACAGGCCTCTCATGGGACAAGTTCGCGGTGAAATCCGCGTCCTGGCGGCACGACAAGGCCGGTGGCCGTCTGCTGCGCGCGGCGCTCGCCAAGGCAAGGTGGGCGGAGGAACAGGTCGACTGGGTCTGGCCGTTGGTCGCCGGCCACCACGGACGCTTCCCCACGCTGGGCCAGCTGCGGCCGAAGAAGGAGGACCTCCAGGGGAAGGGGCCTTCCTGGAAGCTGGCGCAGTCGGCGCTGGTGGAGGTGTTCTCCCGGGAGTTGGGTTTCGAGGGGGAGTCGCCGCTGGCTGCGGTAGAGCCCGCTCTGGTGCCGGGCCGTGCGGTGCAGCTCCAGCTGTCCGGCCTCGTGGTGATGGCGGACTGGATCGCCAGCGACGAGCGGCACTTCGCCGGGGTTCCGGACCTCGCGGAGGTGACGATCACTCAGGCTCGGCGGCGGGCCGCCGCGGCGTGGTCGAGTCTAGGGTTGCGCGGCGGGTGGGGGGTGCTGCCGACTCCCGGCCCGGAGGCGTTCCGGGACCGCTTCGGTCACGGGACCCGCCCGTCGCAGGAGTTGGTGCTCGACGTCGTGCGCCGGATGGGCGGGCCGGGGCTGGTGATCGTCGAGGCGCCGATGGGGGAGGGGAAGACGAAGGCCGCGCTGGCGGCGGCGGAGCTGCTGGCCGCCCGGTACGGCCTGGACGGGGTGTACCTGGGCATGCCGACCCAGGCGACCGCGGATCCGATGTTCACCCAGGTCCGCGCCTGGCTGCGCAACGTCGAGGAGGGGCTGGAGGACCAGGTCGCGCTGCTCCACGGCAAGAGGATGTTCAACAAGGAGTGGCGCGGCCTCCTGGAAGGCGCGGGGGAGTGGGGCCAGGACGCAGACTCCCGCTACTCGACCGTGGATGAGTACGGCATGCGGTCCGATTGCTTTGACGGCTGCGAGGGCGAGGGCGGAGAGCGCAGGGCCCCCGCCGAGTGGTTCCTCGGCCGTCGCCGTGGCTTGCTGAGCCCGTTCGTGGTCGGCACCATCGATCAGCTGCTGTACGCCGCGACCCGCACCAAGCACGTGATGCTCCGGGTGGCCGGCCTGGCGGGCAAGGTCGTGGTCCTCGACGAGGTCCACGCCGCCGACGTCTACATGTCTCAGTTCCTGCTGGAGGGCCTGTGGTGGCTCGGGCAGGCAGGAGTGCCGGTGGTGCTGCTGTCGGCGACTCTGCCGCCCGAGCAGCGCCGCCGCCTGGTCGCTGCCTACCTGGCTGGTACCCGGTCGGCGGAGGTGTCGGAGGATCTCGACCTTCCCGAGCCGAAGGGCTACCCGAGCGTGACGGCGGCCTGGTCGGGGCAGGACGGGAAACCGGAGCGGCTGGTCGAGGACACCGACCCCTGGCGCGCCGACCTCCAGGTGCGGGTCGAGGTCCTCGACGAGCCACCGACACCGACGGATTCCCGGACCTCGGAGGAGGACACCGGTCCGGCGGACACCGTCGCCGACTACCTGCGGGAGCGCCTGGTCGACGGCGGATGCGTCCTGGTCATCCGCAACACCGTGGCCCGCGCCCAGGCCACCTTCGAGGCCCTCCACAAGGAGTTCGGCGCCGACGTCCACCTCCTGCACGGGCGCCTGCACGCAGGTCACCGGGCGGACCGCACGCAGGAGGTGCTGCACCTCCTCGGCCCGCCCGAAACCGGCGTCGAGCGGCCCGGCAGGCTGATCGTGGTCGCCACCCAGCTCGCGGAGCAGTCCTTCGACGTCGACGCGGACCTGCTGATCACCGACCTCGCGCCGATGGACCTGCTCCTTCAGCGCATCGGTCGCCTCCACCGCCACGACGGTGTGAAGCGCCCCGCCCTGCTGGCGCAGCCCACCGTCGCCATCACCGGCATCCACCTCGCCGACGACCGCGAGCCGCAGATCCTGCGCGCCTCCGAGGGGATCTACGGCCGCTACCTCCTGCTCCGTACGGCGGCTGAGGTCAAGCGCGCGGCGGAGGCCCGCGGAGGGGCATGGAGCGTCCCCAGCCAGGTGCCCGAGCTGGTCGCCCGGGCGTACGGCGCCGATCCCGTCGTTCCGGCTGAGTGGGCCGAGGCCGAGGCGCGGGCCTGGCAGGCCTGGGAGGTGAGGCAAGCGGAGCGTCGCGCGAAGGCCGCGGAGTACGTGCTGACCCGGGCCGGGGAGCACGGGTCTCCGACACTGGCCGGGCTGCACTTCGGGGGCCACGGCACGCTGACCGAGGGGCAGTTCGAGGCGCTCGTCCGGGACGGTGACCGAAGCGTGGAGGTCGTCCTGGTGCGCCGGATCGGGGAGGACGACTTCCGGGCGATGACGGGCCGCGGCCTCGGGCCGAACGGCGAGGTCGCGGCCGAACTGGTGGACGACGTGCTCTGCGGCACGGTACGTCTTCCCACCAAGCTGACCGAGGCGGCCGAGCAGGCACTCGGTCCGCTGCCGGGTTGGCGGGACCACCCGTGGTTGCGGTACAGCCTGGCCCTCGAACTCGACGCGCAAGGCGAAGCGGTCCTCGGTGATGTCCGAATGCGCTACGACGACTTGCTCGGCCTCGTGGTGAGCGGAGGCCAGCCGTACTGGTAGAGCGCGGAGACGGAACGGCGCGGTGCCGTTCCGTCCCCACCACCCCAACCCCGCGACCGCGGGACCAACTCGTGGAGCTGAGCTACACCAGGGCGATCCCCGCGAGCGCGGGGCCGGGTGGGGAACGGGCCTGTCAGTAGCTGCAAGCTCAAGCCCCAAGAGTGTGCTGGTCGCGACCAACGCCTACTGGTGATGCCGGGAAGTGAACCGATGGGGTTGCCTGCGCCGCGAAAGAGCAGACGGCCCGCCGCCTGACTGGCTCATCTCAGTGCGACCGCCAACGGCATGGGGGGTGAAGCCAATGATGATCAGGACGATGACAGTAATCACCAGATTGGCATTCTGGCCGAGCGCGCCAGCAGTTGCGCCCTTGACTACACAGGCTGCGACGGCCGTGGCCAGGGCTGCCACACCCTTGTTCTGATGCTGATGACGTGCAACGATGTTCAGGATGCTGGCGTGGACGCGGGCATCACGGATTGGGAGCGACACTGGTCCTCCTAGTTTGATTTGCGAACGGGCGCCCCATTCAGCTTCCTAGGGCAAGGGGCGCCCTTTCGTCGTTCCGGTGAGACCACAGTAGCGTACGTCCGGCACAGCTTCTCGATCTGACGAACAGTCAATGCGTATTGTTTTTTCTGGAGTTGAGCTACACCGTTGTGGCCGAGGCGCTCGACGGAGGGCATCTGTGTGCTGGGTCAAGCGCCTGACGGCCCGTCCTCGCGACTGGCGGGCCTGATGTGCGGCCGACGCGCGTGCCTCACCATGACTGTCCAGGGCCGTAACAGCTTCCCAAACCCGCTTGGCTGATGGGTAATTGAATCAACGCTCCACACCGGGCGGTGCTCGATGCCAGGATGTCACTGAACCAGCAAGGCCGGTTGGGAGAACAGCGCATGCATGGGTACAACCTTGTCGACGAACTGTGGCTGACAGTGTGCCCCGGCGGCGGGCCTCCCGTGCAGCTGGGGATCGTCGAGGCCCTGGCCAGGTCCCACGAACTGGCAGGCCCTGTCGTCGAGTTCTCCACCCAAGCGCCTGCCGTCCTGCGCCAGGTTCTGCTGCCCGTCGTCGCCCATGCCGTCGGCGCGCCTCAGACCCTGCGGGAGAAGGGCGAACGGCTCACCCAAAAGGACGGGTTCACGAAGGGCGAGCTGGATAGCCTCCAGACCTACCTCGACGAGCACCGCGCGAAGTTCGACCTCTTTGACCCCGTAGCCCCGTTCGCGCAGGTCGCGGGACTGCGCACCGCCAAGGACGAGACGAAGGGCGCCGCCGCCCTCGTGGCGACCGCGGCGAGTGGGAACAATGTCCCGCTGTTCGCCAGCCGTACGGACGCGGATCCGCTCGACTTGACACCGGCTCAGGCCGCCCACTGGCTGGTGCACGCCCACTGCTGGGACACTGCGGCGATCAAGACCGGCGTCGTCGGAGACGACCGGGTCAAGGCGGGTAAGACGACGGGGAACCCGACCGGTCCGCTCGGCCAGTTCGGCATTATTGTTCCCATTGGACGCACTCTGTACGAGACCCTCCTGCTGAACCTCCCGGTGACCCCGCCCAGTGTCCTCGGCGTCCCGCAATGGCTGCGGGCCCCCCACGGGCCGGCTTGGACGTCGCGCGCGGCCGACGGCCTGCTCGACCTGTGGACCTGGCAGGCCCGGCGGATCCGGCTCATCCCGCACCGGGACGAGGACGGCCGACTGAGGGTCGCCCGGGTGGTCATCAGCGCGGGCGACCGCCTCACACCCATGCCGGAACAGGAACCGCACACCGCCTGGACGTTCAGCGCGCCCGCGAAGAAGTCCGCGTCGGCCCTGCCCGAACGCAGGCCGCGCCGGCACACCCAGGGCAAGGCCGCCTGGCGGGGTCTGGATGCCCTCCTCGCTCCGACTCGTCAGAGCTCCGACGGCTTCGAGACCAGCATCCTGCTCGACGAGGTCAGCGCCCTGCGGGAGATCGGCAGACTCGACGCCGGCTTCCCGTTGCAGGCCGAGACGTTCGGCATGGTCTACGGCACCCAGTACTCCGTCGTCGAGGACGTCATCCACGACGCGATCCCGCTGCCCCTGCTCGCCCTCCACCAAGACAGCGAGGCCCACCAGCTCCTCCTGGACGTGGCCGAACAGGCGGAACAGCTCGCCCAGGCCGTCAACAACCTCTCCGCCGACCTGCGCCGGGCCGCCGGAACGGACCCCATCCCGTGGGACAAGGGCCAGCGCCCCGGAGAACTCCTCCTGCACACCCTGGACCCCCTGGTGCGCCGCCTGCTCACCGGCGTCCGCGACGCCGGCACCGACGAGGACATCCTGGACCGGGGCAGGCTCGCCTGGGAGGAACTCGCCCACCGCCGCGCCCGGGCTGCGGCGAACCAGCTCCTGCTGGCCGCCCCCGCAACCACCTTCCAGGGCCGTGTCCTCACCCCGGCCGGCAAGGAGGCCAAGCCGCAGACCTACCGGCTCGGCACTGCCGGCGCCAACTTCCGGCGCCGGCTCGACGAGATCCTTCCCCGCTACGCCGACGCCCTCCGGGAAGCGGCCGCCACCCAGGAAGCCGAGACCGGACCCGACCCCGAAGCCGACCCCGGAGCGGACCTTGACGACTGAGCACACCACCGCCAAGCGGCGCCGGTACTGGGACGAGCACACCGCCCTCGACCACACCTGGCGCCTCGACCACCGCACCAAACAGCCGCTCCGGCCCCCGGGCGAGGACCTGGCGGCCATGCGCTCGGGCCTGGGACGCCCCGTCATGGACAGCCCCAAGATGTGGCCCTTCTACAGCTGCGAGGTCGACGACGACCTCGCCCGGCACGACGAGGTCTCCGACGAGCAGAAGGCCGAGCACGCGGCCCTCGCCCTGTACGGACTCCACCAGCAGAGCCAGTCCTCGCCGATGCACCGCCGCGGCGTCAAGCTCGGCGAGGCCCTGCTCGCCCTGCGCCGCAGCGGCAAGTTCAGCGAGGACGCGCTCGACACGCGCGTCGCCCAACTCGCCGGCGCCACCAGCGTGTCCTCGCTGCTGGTCCACCTGCGCGGCCTGACCACCCAGCTGCGCACCGTCGGACAGCCGCTGGACTACAACCACCTGATGGCCGACATCCAGGCCTGGCACCACGCCGACCGGCGCCCGCAGGTCCGCCTCAAGTGGGCCATCGGCTACCAGGCCTGGAAGGACAACGACAAGGACAAGGACAAGGGCCCCGCCGATAGCTGACCGCACCGGCGAACAGCCGCTACCCCGGCACACCCCACCGCCCACCGCCACCCTTCGAGGAGAAGCGCATGACCGACCGCCTCTACATCGACGTGCACATCCTGCAGACCGTCCCGCCGGCGAACCTCAACCGGGACGACAACGGCAACCCCAAGGAGGCCTACTTCGGCGGCAAGCGCCGCTCCCGCGTCTCCTCCCAGGCCTGGAAGCGCGCCACCCGCGTCCACTTCGCCGAGAGCCGCGACCGGCAGGACCTCGCCACCCGCACCAAGCGGATCGCCGCCCAGCTCGCCAAGGGCATCGCCGAGCGCGGCGGCGTCGCGGCAGAGGACGCGAAGCGGATCGCCGACGCGCTGATCAAGTCGACCGGGATCTCCGCGGGCAAGAAGGACGGCGACACCGCCTACCTCCTCTTCTACGGGCGCCGCCAGCTGGACGGCATCGTCGCCCTGGTCACCGACACCGCCGCCGACCTCGCTGCCCTCGACGCCAAGGCCCTAGACGAGGCGGTCAAGGCCCTGCCGGTCAAGGAGCAGCTGCAGACCGGCCACCCGGCCGACGTCGCCCTCTTCGGACGGATGGTCGCGGACATCCCCGGCCTGAACGTGGATGCCGCGACGCAGGTCGCGCACGCGATCTCCACCCACGCCGCCGAACTCGAATTCGACTACTACACGGCTGTCGACGACGAGAACACCGCCGACGAGACCGGTGCCGGAATGATCGGCACCATCGGCTTCAACTCCGCCACCCTCTACCGCTACGCGACCGTCGGCCTGCACCAGCTGCGGGAGAACCTCGGCGACGACAAGGCCGCCGTCGACGCCGTCGACCTGTTCGTCGACTCCTTCGCCCGTTCCATGCCCACCGGCTACGGGAACTCCTTCGCGCACCGCACCCGCCCCAGCCTGGTGGCCGTCGTCGTGCGCGCCGACCAGCCGGTGAACCTCGTCTCCGCCTACGAGAACCCCGTCCCGGCGAGTCACGGCATCGTCGCCGAGTCCGCGTGCCGCCTCGCCGGGGAGTTCGCCACCGCCACCGAACAGTGGGGCGACAGCCCGTTGCACGTCGGGATCTGCCACACCCTCGGTACCGACGAGACCGGGCAGCGGCTGGCGGAGGCCTTCGGCGCGAACCGCACCTTCCCCGAACTGCGCGACGGCCTGCGGACCGTCCTCACCGAGCGGGTGAACGACAACTGATGCCCGCCGACCCCACTCCCGCACCGGCCGCGGACGAGGAACACGCGGTCCTCGTGCTGCGCTTGGCCGGCCCGCTCCAGTCCTGGGGCGACCGCAGCGCGTTCAACCGCCGCGACAGCCGGCCCCAGCCGACGAAGTCCGGCGTCATCGGTCTGCTCGCCGGGGCCGCGGGCCGTCCGCGCGAAGCGGACATCGGGGACCTGGTCGGTCTGCGCCTGGGCGTGCGCATCGACCAGCCCGGTACGCTGCTGCGCGACTACCACACCGTCAGCGATTACCGGGGCCGGCCGCTGCCCCAGGCCGGCGTGAACGCCAAGGGCGTCCAGAAGCCCACCTCCCCGGCCAAGGACACCCACGTCACCCACCGCTACTACCTCCAGGACGCGGTGTTCGTCGCCGCCGTCCAGGGCCCGGCCGCCCTCGTCGAGGCACTCGCCGAGGCGATCCGCCGCCCTGCCTTCCCACTCGCCCTCGGCCGGCGCTCCTGCGTCCCCACCCAGCCGATCGCCCTCGGCGCGGTGCGCGACGGGACCCTGGAGGACATCCTGGCCGATGAACCCTGGCAGGCCGGCCATGCCGCCAAGAACGCCTACCGCCGCCGCGCCGAACGGGGCCCGGAGCTGTTCTCCCCCCATCGGATCGACCTGGCCGCGACCTTCGACGACCCGTCGGGCGACGACACCCTCCAGGACGTCCCCCGCTCCTTCGACCCCCGCGAACGAGGGTTCTCCACCCGGCGGATCCGCCACGCCTGGCTCGACGTCCCCACAGGACTCCGCTCCTCCGCCACGACCGTCCAGCCGGCCGCCGCGACCGCCGGCCACGACCCGTTCGCCCTGCTGGGCTGGTGACCCCGATGACCTACCTCTCCCGCGTCCGCATCAACCCCCTGCGCGCGGCCAGCCGCACCCTGCTCGCCAACCCCCGTGCCCTGCACGGCGCCGTCACCGCCGGAGTCCCCGACATCGCCCCCGGCGACCGGATCCTGTGGCGTCTGGATACCGACCACCCGCGCCGCCCCATGCTGCTGGTCCTCACCCCCTCCAAGCCGGACTGGACCCACATCGTCGAACAGGCCGGCTGGCCCGACGCCGAAGGCGAGCACTACGCGATCCGCGACTACAGCCCGCTACTCGACCAGCTCGCCGTCGGCCGCGAGTTCGCCTTCCGGCTCAAGGCCAGCCCCGTGCAGAACACCTCCAAGCCCGACAAGGCGAGCCCGCACCGCACCAAGACCCCCGACGAACTCCACCACCGCTCCTACCGCATGGCCCACCGCACCGCCGCCCAGCAGCTCACCTGGTTCCTGGACCGCACCGACCGCTGGGGCTTCACCATCCCCGAGGCACGCACCGACGACCCGGCGCCGGGCCTCGAACCGTCGGCCCCCGACGGCCCGGCCGACGCGCGAACCGCCCGGGAGGTGAGGATCACCGACCGCAGCCGCAGCACCTTCACCAAGCCCGGCACCCGCACCCCGGTCACGCTCACCACCGCCACCTTCGAGGGCCGACTGCGCATCAGCGACCCGGAACTGCTACAGGCGGCGCTCCTCGGTGGCATCGGCCCGTCCAAGGCCTACGGGTGCGGCCTGCTCACCCTCGCCCCGCTGCCCGCCGGAGCGCGCTGACCGATGGCCGACATCTGGTGGAAGGCCCACCCCCACGACCTGCACCGCCTCGCCGAGCGAGTCTCCAGCGTCTACGTCGAGCGCAGCCACATCGACCGCGACGAGAACGCCGTCGTCGTCATCAACAAACGCGAGACCGTCCGCGTCCCCGCCGCCATGGTCGCCGTGATGCTGCTCGGCCCGGGCACCCGCATCACCCACGGGGCCGTCAACCTCCTCGCCGACTCCGGGACCACCGTGTGCTGGGTCGGCGAGCAGGGCGTGCGCATGTACGCGGCCGGCCTCGGCCCCAGCCGCGGCGCGGGTCTCCTCAACCGGCAGGCGTGGCTGGTCAGTCGGACGAAGGAACGCCTGGCCGTAGCCCGGGCCATGTACCGCATGAGGTTCCCCGGCGAGGACGTCGGCACCGCCACCATGCAGCAACTGCGCGGCCGCGAAGGCGCCCGCATCCGCAAGCTCTACCAGGCCGAATCCCGCCGGACCGGCGTCCCGTGGAACGGCCGCGTCTACAAGGCGGGCGACGCGTATGCCGCGGGCGACGACCTCAACCGCCTGCTGTCAGCGGCCAACGCCGCGCTCTACGGGATCTGCCACGCCGTCATCACCGGGCTGGGGGCCAGCCCCGGCCTCGGCTTCGTCCACACTGGGCTGGCAACCTCGTTCGTCCTGGACATCGCGGACCTCTACAAAGCCGAATACACCATCCCCCTCGCCTTCGACCTCGCCAAGCAGGGCCACACCGAGGAACGCGACGCCCGCCTCGGCCTGCGCGACCGCATCGCCCAGGACAAGCTGCTGGGTCGCATCGTGCACGACGTCAAGGCACTCCTCAGCCCGGACGGCACGGAAATGCCCGACGTCGAGGTCAACGAACTCTGGGACGAACGCGTCGGTGCCGTCCAAGGCGGCGTCAACTGGTCAGGCTCCGAAGGCCCATCCGCGCCCGCCGCGTCCGACCCCGGAATGGGCGATGAACACCTGGCCATCATCGGCCCGGAGTTCACCCAGGACACGAGCAGCCCATGACCGTCATCATCCTCATCGCAGCCCCCGAAGGCCTACGCGGACACCTCACCCGCTGGATGGTCGAAGTCAACGCCGGCGTCTTCGTCGGCACCCCCAGCCGCCGCATCCGCGACCGCCTCTGGGAAGTCCTCGCCACCCGCATCGGCGACGGCCAAGCCGTCCTCGTGGAACCCGCCACCAACGAACAGGGCTGGACCGTCCGTACGGCGGGCAAGGACCGCTGGAAGCCCGTCGACTTCGACGGACTGATTCTCTCGGCCCGCTCCCGCCGATAAACCCGCAGGTCACGAAGTGTCGGCCCCGCGCACGCGGGGATGGTTCCGAGATGCGCGCGCTGGGCTCGGGTTATGTCGAGTCGGCCCCGCGCACGCGGGGATGGTTCCGAGCCGAGGAGCTGGGTGTCCATGGTGCGGGTGTCGGCCCCGCGCACGCGGGGATGGTTCCTCCCGGCCGCATGGCGGGATTTGGGGTACTTCGTCGGCCCCGCGCACGCGGGGATGGTTCTCTCCAGTCCCCGCCCAGTTTCACGCCGGGCAGGTCGGCCCCGCGCACGCGGGGATGGTTCCACCCGGGCCGTGCGCGACTCCGGCGCCCGGACGTCGGCCCCGCGCACGCGGGGATGGTTCCGCGGAGAGTAGGCGCAAGTTCCCCGTGTCGATGTCGGCCCCGCGCACGCGGGGATGGTTCCCCGGTACTTCGGATGGACGGAGAGCATCATCTGTCGGCCCCGCGCACGCGGGGATGGTTCCCGGTACCGGTGCTGCGGCACGTGGTGTCACCTGTCGGCCCCGCGCACGCGGGGATGGTTCCCGCCTACCAGCCCGGCGGGCCTGGACATCACCGTCGGCCCCGCGCACGCGGGGATGGTTCCGGGGGTTCCGCCGCCGACGGCGGTCACTCGTTGTCGGCCCCGCGCACGCGGGGATGGTTCCTGATGCACCACCGGCGGCATGTCCGGCTCCGCGTCGGCCCCGCGCACGCGGGGATGGTTCCCTGCCCGTCGCCCTGGTGGTCACCGGCGCCGGGTCGGCCCCGCGCACGCGGGGATGGTTCCCCCCGGCCCACTTGCCCGTGGTGGGAATGGTGGTCGGCCCCGCGCACGCGGGGATGGTTCCCGGCAGGTCCAGATCGACATCACGCCGGAGCGGTCGGCCCCGCGCACGCGGGGATGGTTCCTGGGCTGCGACGGCGGTGAGTTGGTGTTCCTTGTCGGCCCCGCGCACGCGGGGATGGTTCCCGGAGTCCGAAGGGGCGTGAGTGGTGCGGCAGCGTCTCGGTGGCCTCCGGGGGCTGTTCGCGGTCTCTGTCACGACGAACCGCTCGAAAGCGGCCAAGGATCCTGCGGACTGGATGCCCTCGGCAGCGGGCTTTGCTTACTGTACGTATGGCTGATGCCACCACTTATCACCCCTTGACACGGCCCAACCGGGGCGGAATTGTGGTTTTCGTACGTATTGCTCGTTGTCGACAGGGTGTTCCGCTGCAGAGTCATCACTCTCCGTGCGTGAAGCCCTCGGGCCCGGGCCTTCGGCCTTCGGTCTCCGGGTTTCGCGCCGGGGGTGCGATGTCGCGCTGATCGCGGATGTCGCGCAAGTGGGGTCTCGTGGACACCGGTCTTTCCGCGTGCGAAGCACTGTGGTGCTGCGGGCGCTGCTCCGCTCCGGCGTCGATGCCGGAAGGGGCCCCGCTGCCGTACCGCTGGTCGTTCGGAGAACTGGGCGATGTGGATCCCGAGTTCGCCGAGCGGATGCGTTGGGGTGCTACCCGGTCTCCGACGTCCCGGGCGTTCGCCCGCGCGCCGGTCGGGATGGGCCCGGCGTCTGGGTCGACCCGCAGTACCGGCTGTTCCCGGAGGCCGTCTGGAAGGCGTTCAAGCCTTCCGGGTCCCCTGGCGGACCGGAGTGGCACCCGGACCGGTGCCGGCACGGCTGACTGCCTGTCGCACACCCGGCCTGGGGCGGACGGTGGCACGTCGACGGAGTCGGCGCGCTCCCCTTCCCGGGGTTCGACTCACTGACGGGACTGGAAGTGCGCAACCGGCCCGAACACGGGCACCGGCCGACGCACTCCGGACCCGTCCGGATCCTCACCTGAGGGAATGAACGAACGATGGACAGATTCACCGAGCCCCACCTCGTCGGGGGGGGCGCCGAGCGCCGGCGGGCCCCCCCCCCCCCCCCCCCCCGCGCCCCCCGGGGGGGGGGCCCCCCCGCCGCCCCGCCCCCCCCCGCCGCCGCCCGTCCGCGAGGACGCCGTCCGGCTGACGTACCGCTGGCGCAACGGCTACGAGCACTACGAGCGCGAGGAGCGCACCGCCGAGGCCGAGCACGAACCGACGTATCGGTGGGCCTACCACACGACGATCGCCGAATGACCTGCCCGGCAGGCCGGCGCAGGACCGCGCCCGCCGTCGGGGCCCGACCCCGCCCCGACGGCGGGCCCGCGCCGAGGAACGCGTACGCAACCGGACCGTCACCATCCGTCAACACCTGAGCGGACCAGCCGACCGATGCTTCCTCGTCCGACCGCTCGGCCGCCGGACCGCTCGATGAGCACCTCTCCCGCCGCTGTCGGACAACGGAGGAACCATGAACATCCCGGCAGAACGAGACGAACTGTTCCGCACCTGGGCGCGTGCCGTGTGCGCCGGCGACCTCGAAGCGTACTTGTCGTGCTACGCCGACGACCTGCGTGTGGAGGACCTCGCCACGGAGATCGTGGTGGAGGACAAGCCCGGGCTCCGCAAGGTCGGAGAAGTCTGGTTCACCGCGTTCCACGATCACCGGCTCACCCTCGACGGCTACCTCCTGGGGGAGGACGGCGACATCGGCACCAAGTGGACGCTCTCCGCCACAGTTGTCGGACACTTCCCCGGCCTCACCGAGAACGCGGTGATGGGCCGTCGCTTCACGAAACACGGGCTGAGCGTCTTCACCTTCTCGCCCGACGGGTGTTTCCGCACCGAGGTCGCCTACTGGAACCTCGCCACCGTCATCCGGCAGATCACCTGACCGACCGGTGACCGCCCCGGGAGCTCGGGCCGGTCGAGGGCGGTCGAGGACGGTCGGCGGCCCCTCCCGCCTGTCCGGGCCCGCCGGGGTTTCAACGCTTTCACACATCGACCAGCTCGGGAGTCTAGGCCGCCTCGGCAGAATCGTGCATCGTTTCCCATATCGGCGGTTTCGCTTCGGAAGCCGTACCGGCCCGGACGGGCAACGGTGATCGCCGGTCCTGCCTGACAGCGGGTCTTCGCCCGGTCGCTCTCCGGGCACGCCGTCGAGGCGTGAGCACCGGATTTTCCAGCACCTCGGTGACCGGGTTCTGTCGCACCCACCGCCGCGGCCTCCGCGAATGGGGCCTCCGCGAAAGGAGCGGTCCTGATGTCCACCGAATCGTCCACGGCCGCGTCGCCCGGCGGGCAGACGCGGGTCCCGATCGCCATCGTGGGGATGGACTGCCGCTTCACCGGGCCCGCGACGACCCCGGAGGGGCTGTGGCGGATGCTGACGGCGGGCGAGCACTCGGCCACGGGGCTGCCGCGGGACCGCGGTTGGAAGCTGGAGGGGCTCTACGACCCGGACCACACCGTCGAGGGCACCACGTACGTGCGCGCGGCGGGCTTCCTCGACGACGTGGCGGGCTTCGACGCCGAGGTGTTCGGGATCGGCCCGCGCGAGGCGTCCGCGATGGACCCGCAGCAGCGGCTGCTGCTGGAGAGCACCTGGCACGCGCTGGAGCGGGCGCGCATCGCCCCGAGGAGCCTGGACGGCAGCCGCACCGGCGTCTACGTGGGGATGAACGACAGCGGCTACGGCCGGCTGACCGGCAACGCCCCGTCCGGACTGGAGAGTTACCTCCTCACCGGTACGCAGGCCAGTGTGGCCTCGGGAAGGATCGCCTACGCCCTGGGGCTGAACGGTCCGGCCCTCACGGTGGACACCGCCTGCTCGTCCTCCCTGGTGGCCCTGCACCTCGCCGTGCGGGCGCTGAGGGCCGGCGAGTGCGACGTGGCGATCGCCGGCGGCGCCACCGTGATCGCCTCGCCCGAGCAGCTGAAGTGGTTCTCCCGGCTGAAGGTGTACGCCGCGGACGGGCGGTGCAAGGCCTTCGCCGCCGAGGCGGACGGATTCGCCCCGGCCGAGGGCGTCGCCGCGGTGGTGCTGATGACGTTGGAGCGTGCCCGGGCGGCCGGGTACCCGGTGCTCGCCCTCGTGCGCGGCAGCGCGGTCAACCAGGACGGGGCCAGCGAGCGGCTGACGACCCCGAGCGGGCCGGCCCAGCAGGCCGTCATCCGTGCCGCGCTGCGCGACGCCGGCCTGGAACCGGGGGACGTCGGGGTGGTCGAGGCGCACGGCCCGGGCACCCGCGCCGGGGACCCGGTGGAGGCGGCGTCGCTCCAGGCCTGCTACGGCCGCCACCACACCCCCGAGGACCCGCTGTGGATCGGCTCGGTGAAGACGAACATCGGGCACACCACCGCCGTCGCGGGCCTGGCCGGCGTGGTGAAGATGGTGCTGGCCCTCCAGCACGAGCACCTGCCCGCCACCCTGCACGCGGAGAACGCCACACCGGCCGTCGACTGGAGCGCGGGCACGGTGCGGCTGCTGCGCGAGCCGCGGCCCTGGCCGCGCGGGCCGCGCCCGCGCCGGGCCGGGGTCCTGGCGTACGGCATCAGCGGCACCAACGCGCACGCGGTGCTGGAGGAGGCGCCGGCCGACCTGCGGACCGCCGCCCCCGGACACCAGGGCGAGCGAGACGGGGCCGAGCACGACAGGGCCGGGAAGGCCGGGAACGGCAGGACCTGGAAGGACGGGGCCGGCGTCTGGCTGTGGCCGCTGTCCGGAGCCGGCGAGGAGGGCCTGCGGGCGCAGGCCGCCCGCCTGGCGCGGCACGTCCGCACGATGCCGACCGTCGACCCCGCCGATGTGGCCTGGTCCCTGGCCACGACGCGCAGCGCGCTCCCGTACCGCGCCACCGCGGTCGGCGGCGGTGTCGACGAGCTGCTGGACGGGCTCGACGCCCTCGCACGGGGAGAGGCGTCCACCGCGGTGGTGAGCGGAAAGGCCCTGCCCGGCACGGCCCCCGTCTTCGTCTTCCCCGGGCAGGGCGCCCAGTGGCCGGGCATGGCGGCGGCGCTGCTGGAGGCCTCGCCCGTCTTCGCGTCTGCCCTGCGCGCCTGTGGCGCGGCCCTGCGGCCGTGGCTCGACGTCGACGTCGTGGACGTCGCGTGCGGGTCTCCCGGCGCACCGCCCCTGGAGCGGGCCGAGTACGTCCAGCCCGCCCTGTTCGCCGTGTACGTGGCGCTCGCCGAGCTGTGGCGTGCGCACGGCGTCCGGCCCGCGGCGGTGATCGGGCACAGTCAGGGCGAGATCGCCGCCGCGCACGTCGCCGGGGTGCTGTCCCTGGAGGAGGCGGCTCGCGTCGTCGCGTTGCGCAGCCGGGCCCTGCGGCACCTCACCTCCCGGGGAGGGATGGTCTCCCTGGCCGCTCCCGCCGCGACGGCCGCGCTCCTGATCGCCCCCTGGGCGGGCCGGGTGGAGGTGGCGGTGGAGAACGGCCCGGCGGCGACGGTGGTGGCCGGGGACGGCGACGCCCTCGCGGAAGTGCTGGGGCGCTGCGCCCGCGAGGGAGTGCGCGCCCGGCGGCTGCCCGTCGACTACGCCTCCCACAGCCCGCACATGGAGGAGGTCCGCGAGGAGGTCCTCGGGCTGCTGGCGGACGTGGCGTGCGGGCCCGGCCACACTCCGGTGTTCTCCGCGACCCTGGGGCGCCGGGTCGACCACACCGTGCTGGACGCCGGGTACTGGTACCGCAACCTGCGGGAGACGGTGCGCTTCGACGCGGCCGTGCGGGAGGCGGTGGCCGCCGGGCACCGGCAGTTCGTCGAGGTCTCCCCGCATCCCGTCCTGGCCTCGGCCGTCGCCGACATCCTGGCCGACGCCGGCGTCGAGGGCGCGGTGGTGCCGACCCTGCACCGGGACCGGAGCGGCGCGACGGCCTTCGCCACCGCGCTCGCCCGTGCCAACGCCTTCGGTACGCGGCTGGACTGGGGCGCCCTGTGCCCCGGGGCGCGCACCGTCGACCTGCCCGTCCACGCCTTCCGGCACCGCCGCCACTGGCTGCCCCCGGAGCCGGCCGGGACCGGCCTGCGGGACGCGGGCCTGGACCCCGTCGGCCACCCCTGGCTCGCGGCGGCGGTCGACCTGCCGGACGGCGGCACCGTGTTCACGGGGAGCCTGTCGCTGTCCGAACACCCCTGGCTCGGCGGCCACGTCGTGCACGGCACGGTCCTGCTGCCCGCCACCGGCATGCTGGAACTGCTGCTCCGGGCGGCCGACCGGCTCGGCTGCGAGCGCCTGGAGGACGTCGTGCTCCAGGCGCCCCTCGCCCTGCCCGCCGACGGCGCCGTCGACGTCCGGGTGAGCTCCGCCCCCCGGGCCGCCGACCGCCACGCCCTGACCCTGCACTCCCGTACGGCCCTGGGACGGTGGACGTGCCACGCCCAGGCCACCGGTGCGGGGGCCGTCGAGACAGCACGAGGATGACCGACCGAGGATGTGGGAACACATGACGACCTGGCCGCCCGCTTCGGCGGAAGAGGTCCCCGTGGACGGGCTCTACCAGGACCTGCACGCACGCGGTTACGTCTACGGCCCGGAGTTCCGCCTCCACGGCCTGTGGCGCGACGACGCCGGATTCCACGGCGAGACCGCGCCGAACGGCCATGGCGGCGCGGACGCGGCCCTGTTCCAGCTCCACCCGGCGCTCATGGACGCTGCCCTGCACCCCGTCCTCCTCGCCCTGCGGCGGGCGGAGGGGGAGGAGGACGGGACGGGGGAGGAGGGGGAGGGAGCCGCAGAGGCCGACGGGGAGCACCGGACGCTCCTCCCGTACTCCATCGGCTCGGTGCGGCTGTACGCCCGTGGGGCCGGTGCCCTGCGCTCCACCGTGACCGCCACGGCGGGCGGCGGCTTCGACGTCCGCGTCACCGACCTCGCGGGACGGACCGTGGCCGTCGTCCACGACCTCCAGCTACGGCCCACCACGACCCGGGCCCTGCGCGCGGCGCTCGCCGCCGCCGAGCCCAGCGTCTTCCGGATCGCCTGGCGGCCGCTGGCCGAGCCCGCCTCGTCGGAGGACGGCTCCCGGTGGGCCGTCGTCGGGCCCGGCCGGGACCTGCCGGGAGCGGCACGCTTCCCCGACCTCGCCCGCCTGGCGGAGGCGCTGGACGCCGGGGCGGCCGCGCCCGACGCCGTCCTGCTCGACCGGCGCGTCACCCCGGACGGCCGCGGCACCACCGTGCGGGCCGGCGAAGTCCACCGACGCCTGTCCGCGCTGTTGGACGAGCTGCAGCGGCATCTGGCGGACGAGCGGCTCCACGGGACACGGCTGGTGGTCCTGGTCCGAGGTGCCCACAGCGTGCGGTTCGGCGATCTCGTGACCGATCTGCCCGCCGCCGCCTGCGCGGGACTGATCCGCACGGCGCAGCGGGAGAACCCGGGCCGGTGCCAGCTGATCGACCTCGACGACGGCCCGGTGCCGATCCCCGCGCTGGCCGCGGGAATCGCCGGCGGCCAGCCGACCGTGGCGCTGCGCGGCGGCACCGCCTACGTGCCCCGCCTGGTCCTCCCCGACGACGGCGACCTGATCTCGCTGCCCGCCGACGGCAGGCCCTGGCGGCTGGTCCCCTCGCGCAACGGCACGCTGGACGGTGTCGCGGCCGCTCCGGCCCCGGACGTCCTCACGCCGCTGGAGCCCGACCAACTCCGCGTCCGGGTCCACGCCAGCGGGCTGAACTTCCGCGATCCGATGACCGCGCTCGCCAAGGTGGCCGGTACGGCCATCGGGTGCGAGGTCGCCGGGGAGGTGGTGGCCGTCGGGGCGCGGGTGTCCGGTGTGCGGGTCGGCGACCGGGTCGCGGCCTTCGCCGGCATCGGCTGCCGGGACGGCCTGCACGCCTCCCTCGCGGTGGTCGACCGCCGCTCGGTGTTGCCGGTGCCCGCCCACTGGAGCGACCAGCAGGCCGCAGGGGTCACCGGCGTCTTCGTCACCGCGTACGAGGCGCTGGTCGGGCGGGCCGCGGTGCGCAGGGGCGAGAAGGTGCTGATCCACGCCGCCGCCGGCGGATTCGGCATGGCGGCCGTCCAGCTGGCCTCCCATCTGGGTGCCGAGGTCCACGCCACCGCCTCCCGGCCCAAATGGGCCCTGGTGGAGTCCCTCGGCATTCCCGCGCACCGGATCGCCGACTCGCGGAGCCTGGACTTCGAGGAGCGGCTGCGCTCGGCGACCGGCGGCACCGGGTTCGACGTGGTCGTCGGCAGCCTCGCGGGTGACTTCGTGGACGCCTCCCTGCGGCTGCTGCGCCCGGGCGGCCGCTACGTGGAACTGGGCAAGACCGACATCAGGGAGCCCGAGGCCGTCCGCGCCCGGTACCCGGGGATCGCCTACCACGTCGTCGACCTGCTCAGCGCGCCGCCCGACCGTCTGGGGGTGATCGTCGGGAAGCTGAGCGCGCTGTTCGCCGCCGGTGCCCTGCGGCCGCTGCCCACCCGGTCCTGGAACGTCCGCCACGTCCGCCCGGCCATGCGCCACCTCAGCCAGGGCCGCTCCACGGGCAAGCTGGTCCTCACCCAGGGGCCCGAGCGGCTGGGCCCCGCCGGCACCGTCCTGATCACCGGCGGGGCCGGGACGCTCGGCGCGGTCCTGGCGAGGCACCTGGTCACCACCCACGGGGTGCGCCGGCTGGTCCTCGTCGGCCGCCGCGGTGCCGCGGCCCCGCACGCCCGGCAGCTGGCCGAGGAACTGTCGGCGCTCGGAGCCGACGTCGAACTGCCGGCCTGCGACGCGGCCGACCGCTCGGCGCTCGCCGAGGTCCTCGCGGCCGTCCCGGCGCAGCACCCGCTGAGCGCCGTCGTCCATGCGGCGGGTGTCCTCGACGACTGCCTGGTCGCCGACCTGACCCCGGAACGGCTGCGGACCGTGCTGCGCGCCAAGGTCGAGACCGCCCTCAACCTGCACGAGCTGACCCTCGGGGGCGGCCTGCGGGCCTTCGTGCTCTACTCCTCCATGAGCAGCCTGCTGGGTTATCCGGGCCAGGCCAACTACGCGGCCGCCAACGCCTTCCTGGACGCGCTGGCCCACCACCGGCGGGCCCTGGGACTGACCGCCACCTCCGTCAACTGGGGTTTGTGGGAGCAGGCCAGCGGCATGACCGCCCATCTGACGCGCACCGACCTGCGCCGGGTCGAGCGCCACGGTCTGCTGCCCCTGTCGACGGCGCGCGCCCTGGCCGGCTTCGACCTGGCACTGGAACTGGACGAACCGCAGCTGGCCGTGGCGCCCATGCCGTCCGTCGTCGCGGGGGAACCGCTCTCCGACCTCTTCACCGACCTGGTGGCGCACACCCCGCGGCGCGGCGCGGCACCGGCCGCGACCGCCGGCGGGAGCGCCGTGGCGGAGAGCGACCCGGAGGAGGCCGCCCGGCTCCTGCGCGCCCGGCTCCTACGGCTGGAGCCCGACCGGCGCGCCGAGCGGCTCGTCGCCCTCGTCCGCGCCCACACGGCGACCGTTCTGGGGCACCCCGGCCCCGAGGCGGTCGACGCCGAGACGACGTTCCGCGCCGCCGGACTCGATTCCCTGGCGTCCACCGAGCTCCGCAACCGGCTCGGCGCCGCCCTGGGCGTCCGGCTGACGGCGACGGCCGTGTTCGACCACCCCACCCCCGCCGCACTGGCCGGCCACCTGGACCGGGTGCTCACCGAGGCCGGCCCCGGGGCCGGCCCCGCGTCCGCCCCCGCCGACGGACGGCACGCCCGGCCGGACGGGGAGGACGGCGACCTGGTCACCTCCTTCCTCACGGCCTGCAGGGCCCGGCAGTACGAGCGGGCGGGCCGGCCGGTGGAGCT
>NZ_JBHUAF010000129.1:0-20489 GCF_042789895.1 Kitasatospora sp. NPDC056783 | reverse complement strand
CCGTACGCGTTCCCGTGTACGGCGGCCGACGACGTTCCGGATCGGTCGCGGGTGGCTGGACCTCGGGCGGGGGCGTCGAGCGGGGCCGTCAGGGCGCCGGGCTCTGCGTGCCCTCGACGTCGGCGAGCAGTTTGCGCAGGAGCCCGTCCAGGGTGGCCCGTTCCTCGCCCGAGAGGGCGGAGAGCAGCGCGGTCTCGTTGGCCGCGTGGTCGGTGAAGGCGGCGTCCACGAGGGCGCGTCCGGCCGTGGTGAGGGCGATGCGGATGCTGCGCCGGTCCGCCGGGTCGGTGCGGCGTTCCACCAGGCCCGCCGATTCCAGCCGGTCGATCCGGCTGGTCATGCCGGCCCGCGACATCAGCAGCAGCGCGGCGAGTTCGGAGGGCATCAGTTCGTGCGGCGTGCCGGAGCGGCGCAGGGTGGCGAGAACGTCGAACTCGCCGCGCTGGAGGCCGTGTTGCTTGAACACCTCTTCGATGACCCGGCCCGCGAGCAGCGCGAAGCGGCCGAGGCGGCCGACGGTGCCGACCGCCGCCAGGTCGAGGTCCGGGCGCTCCCGGCTCCACTGGTCGAGCATGACGTCCACGTGATCCATGGGGGCATGTTATTCGATGGAGGATAGTTAGACGTAGTACTATCAGCCAGGGAACTATCGAAGCGCTCACTGTGGGGAGAGGCCAATGACGTTGATCGGACCGGAAGCCGTGGTGGTGCGGGGTGACGAAGCCGAGACCGTCGGAATGCTCGGCGGCAAGGGGCGACTGCTGGCGGACTCCAGCGCCACCGGCGGCGCCCTGAGCACCCTGCGCGTCACGCTGGGGCGCGGCAAGGACGGCGCCACTCCGCACTACCACGGGGGCTCCTCGGAGCTGTTCTTCGTCGTCGACGGCTCCGCCCAGGTGCTGGTCGGGAACGAGGTGGTCACCGCCCGCAGCGGCGACCTCGTGGTGGTGCCGCCCCATCTGCCGCACGCCTTCGCGGCGGCGCCGGACTCCGGGGCGGACCTGCTGATCGTGATCACCCCCGGGGTGGAGCGCTTCGACTACTTCCGTCTGCTGGAGCGGATCCGCGCGGGCGAGGCGACGGTCGAGGAACTGCTCGCCAAGCAGGACCTCTTCGACAACCACTTCCTGGAGTCGCCGAGTTGGCGCGACGCCCGGGAGGAAGCCGCCCGGTCCGAGCCGTAGACCGCCCGGCACCGAGCCCGGCCCGACACCAGAAGAGGAAGAACCCCATGACCGACACCCGCACCATCACCAACCCGCCCGGCCTGCACGACCCGACGCCGTTCGGCTACAGCCACGCCGCCTCCGCGCCCGGCGAACCGGTGTTCATCGGCGGCCAGTACGCCTCCGACGCCGGCGGTCAGGTCGTGCCCGGCGACTTCGCCGCCCAAGTGGAGCTCGCCCTCGCCAACCTGCGCACCGCACTCGCCGGGGTCGGCCTCGGCTTCGAGCACGTGGTCCGGCTCGGCTCGTACATCGTCGACCACGACCCGGAGAAACTGGCCGTCCTCGGCAAGGCCCTGGCCGGGGCCTGGGGCGACCGGCTGCCCGCGCAGACGCTCAGCGGGGTCGCCTCCCTCGCCCTGCCGGGGATGCTCTTCGAGATCGACGCGGTCGCCGTCCGGCCGACGGCGGGAGCCGCGGGCTGACCCACCCACGCCCAGGGGTCCCACCGGTCGGTGGGCCCCCTGGCCGTACCGCCGCCGTTCGAACCGGCGCGGACCGCTCACATGGCCCGGGTCGCCGCGCACAGCCGTCGTTCCACGGTGCCGGGGTCGTCGCCGGGGAACAGCACCCGCAGGAACGGGCCCTCGTCGGTGGCGGCCGTGTCGAGGACCCGGAGCGGGGTCGTCAGCTCGCGGACCGGCTCGTCGACGAGGACGGCCTCGGCCCCGCTCACCAGGATCGGCAGCCCGACCGGGTCCGGCTGCCGGGGCGGGTAGCGGGTGTCGGTGAGGCATTCCCCGACGGCGTCCCGGTTGTGACCGAAGCAGGCCGGGAACGACAGGGTTTTGGCCCGCTCGTGGAACAACTCGTCTCTGGTCCGGCAGAGTTCGCCACGCACCCGGTGGGGGTGGACGCCATCGTCCACAGGTGCGCGCCGACTGCTGCACGACGACTCCCTGGCCGCCGCGGACCAGGTCGACGAGGATCCCCGATGCTTCCGCGACCTTGGGAGGTGGCGGCACAACGGCCCCGAACGCCCGTGCGCCTTTCGGTGAGCGTGAGTCGTGCCTCCCGCAGGTGTGCCGAGGGGAGCGTGAGCCTGGTCTCGGCCCCGCGTGGGGCTCGGGGCGAAGCAGAGCCGGATCAGGTCGTACGACGTCGGATCCAGAAGAAGCAGAAGCCCGAGAGCGCCGCGGCCAGAACGGTGTAGAGCGTTGTCTCGATCAGTTGGAAGGGCCAGTAGCGGGTGTTCGGCTGGTAGGTGGCGGTCACGTGGAGGTCCTGTCCGGCCAGGCAGGCGACCGTCCCGTCGAACCGGCCCGGCATCAGGCAGGCGTCGACCTTCTCCGCGCTGGGCGGCTGCCCGGCTGGGTCGAGTGCGTGGCCAGTGGAGACGACCCAGGCGTCCGGGAGCGAGATTCCGCCGACCACCAGCGACGAGCCGTTGTGGGTGATGCCGTCGGCGTGGCTCGGCGTCCGGGCGCCGAAGCACAGATGGTCGGCGACCGACAACCCGGCGTACACCGGGGTGTCCTGGGCGACGAATCCGACCCTGGCCAGCTGCCCGGGGCCGTCCCCGGGCTGGTGGCCGAGAACACGGATGGTTCCGATGGTGGGCTTCGATTGGCCGCAGGCGAGGTTCAGCAGTGTGGACTTGCCGGCCCCGTTGGGCGATCCGTCCCCGCTCGGTTCCTGTGGCTGCCCGCCCGTCATGGTGATGACCCTCGGCGCAGATTCCGGGTGGCGCGGTGAAACTCTCGGATTGTCGTACCCGACAGGTTCAATGGAACCGACGAGACGACCGACGAGACGACCGACGGGAGCACCGCGCATGGAGTCGACCTTCTTCTCAAGTCCTGAGGAGTTCCGGGACTGGCTGGAGGAGCACCACGCGACTGCCTCCGAATGCCGGGTGGGCATGTGGAAGAAGGGAACGGGCAAGCCCACCCTGAGCTGGTCGGAGGCGGTCGACCAGGCCCTGTGCTACGGCTGGATCGACGGCCGGCAGAGCCCGATCGACGACTTCTCCTGGACGATCCGGTTCACCCCGCGCAGACCGCGCAGCAACTGGAGCCAGGTCAACCTCCGCAAGATCGAGGAGCTGACCGCGCAGGGGCTCATGCGGCCGGCCGGCATCGCGGTGTTCGAAGCCCGTGACCGGGACCGCGAGGAGAAGCCGGTCCGGGAGTTCGAGGCGGCGCAGCTGGCTCGCTTCCAAGCGGAACCGCGGGCGTGGGAGTGGTTCAGCGGGCAGGCGCCGTCCTACCGCAAGTCGGCCGTCCACTATGTGATCAGTGCCAAGCGGGACGAGACCCGGGAGCGGCGGTTGGACCAGCTGATCGCCGACAGCCTGGAGGGGGTGCGGCTCAAGCCGTTCCGGCGACCTGGAACCTGAGGGCCCGCCGCAACAGGCCGAGCGCGATCGTGTAGCCCTCCAGCTCGACCGTCCAACGCGGGACCTGCCGCTCCGGGAACCCCTCGGGCCGGCCTCAGCCGCCCATGGCCCACGGCCCGTGATCGACAGCACCGCCCACGAGGCGTCGGCCGCCGCCGCAACCTGCACCGCCCGACGCGACCTCGATCCCGGAAGCGCGCCGAGTGCGTGGCGATGCCGGACCGGCACGAGACGGTCCACCCGCGGCGAGCCGGGCCGGCAGACCCGCCGACTCGTGACCAGGCAACTGCTGGAACACAAGCCCACCCTATTGAGCGGAACTGTTCTCGAAGCCCTGCCTCGTCCGCTTCAAGACGGGTGAAGGTCTCCGCTGGTGCGCGGCCGGCCGTATCGTTCGACGAGGGCGTTGCCGATCGAGGCCAGGTGGTCTCGGACCCCCGGAGGGCCGGTCACCTCGACCCATTCGACGAGCCCGGAGAGCTCGCCGGCGAGGATGTACTCATTGGGGCCGCGGATCACGACCTCGATGCGGCCATCGGTCGTGGAACCTCCCACGTCGAGCCGGTCGCCGAGCGCCATCCGGAGTATGCCTATCCCGTCGGGTGCGCATACCGTCTGGGCCTCCAGCGGCGTTCGTTTGCGATCGACCTCTTCGGCGATCTCATTCCAGCTCTCGGCAAGGTCGAAGTCCCCGGGTCGGTGCACGGGGTCGCCGGTCGGGTCGGCGGACGACACGCGGTCGATCCGGAAGACCCGTCGGCCGGTCTCGGTGTTGGAGACGAGGTACCACACAGGACCTTTGGCGACGATGCCCAGCGGGTGGACGGTTCTCCGGGTTTCGACGCCTTTGCTGTCGACGTAGCCGAGCGACACCTGGACGCCGCTGATCACCGCGTCCTGGAGTTCGTCGAGGAAGCGAGGCGGCCGGTGCTCGATCCGGCTCGCCCCCCATCGCTGCGGGTCCACGACCAGCGACGCCGCCGCTGCCTCGGCCTGCACCTGGAAGGGTTTCGGTAGAGCATGGACGAGCTTGCGCAGAGCTGCCTTCATCGCCGGCGTCGCATCCGAGGCCGGACCGACGGCCAGGAACAGGGCGCGGGCCTCACTGGCGGTCAACCCGGACAGGTCGGTACGAGCGCCGCCCACGAGGCGCCAGCCGCCACCTCGGCCCTGTACGGAGTACACGGGCACCCCGGCCATGGCCAGGGCGTCGAGGTCACGGCGGGCGGTGCGCTCGGAGACGTCCAGCTCTCGGGAGACCTCCGCGGCTGTCACCTGCTCGCGCCGTTGGAGCAAGAGGAGTATGGCCACCAGCCGGTCGGATCGCATGCTGACAAAACTCTCATGAAAACCGGTCATGGGGTGACCGGTTTGGTGAGCAGGATGGCGACATGACCTCATCGAGGAGGTCGACCGCCAGCGAATGCCCCCAGAGAGGAAATGCAGTGTTCGATCAAGCAGGATTTCCCGAGCCCGCCCTCATCCAGGTCAACGGTGTGGAGCTCGAAGTCTTCGAGGCGGGCCGGGAAAACATGGGCAAGCCCATCGTGCTCTGCCACGGCTGGCCGGAGCACGCATTCTCCTGGCGTCACCTGATGCCCGTCCTCGCAGCGGCCGGCTACCACGTCATCGCACCGAACCAGCGGGGTTATGGCAACTCATCCCGCCCGACCGAGGTGACGGACTACGACATCGAACACCTGACGGGTGACCTCGTCGCGCTCCTGGACCACTACGGCTACGAGGACGCCACCTTCGTCGGCCATGACTGGGGTGCGTTCGTCGTCTGGGGGCTGGCCCTGTTGCACCCCGACCGGGTGAACAAGCTGATCAACCTGAGCCTGCCTTACCAGGAGCGCGGAGAAACGCCGTGGATCGAGGTCATGGAAACCTTCCTCGGCGGCGACTTCTATTTCGTCCACTTCAACCGGCGGCCGGGCGTAGCGGACGCCGCGTTCGATGCCAACACCTCCCAGTTCCTCCGCAACCTCTACCGGAAGAACGTGCCCCCCGCACCCCCTGAGCCGGGCATGGCGTTCATCAACCTCGCCAAGGCGGAAACAGCACTCGGTGAGCCCGTCATGAGCGACAGTGATCTGGCCGTCTACGTCTCCGCGTTCGAGACGTCGGGATTCACCGGCGGCATCAACTGGTACAGGAACCTCGACCGCAACTGGCACCAGCTGGCGGACGCTGACCCGATCATCAAGCAGCCCGCCCTCATGATCTACGGCGACCAGGACTTCGCGATCCCGAGGTTCGAAGGACTGGCGGAGTTCGTGCCCAACGTGGAAGTGGTCGGCCTGGACTGCGGTCACTGGATCCAGGAGGAAATGCCGGAAGAAACCAACCAGGTGATTTCGGAGTGGCTGGAACGGCAGGGCTAGAGCCTGTCTGACAAATGATCACCGAGCGGGCGCATCCTCGGTCCAATTGCCTTGCCGTCCTGACGTCGGCCAGTGATTCTGGGCAGGTGCCAGGACAGGGGAAGAGAAGGCGGCGGCAGGAGGACGCGCGGCAGCGACTTGCTGCTCGCACCGCGCCGGACGCGGGGCAGTGGGAAGTGGTCGTTGAGACACGGGACCAGGCGGAGATGCGTACGCGGTCGCGTCGTCTTCAGGAGGCGGGAGTCGACGGGTCGACGATCCGGATCGACACGCTGTGTGGGCGCCTGGGGCTGCCGACCACCTACCGGCTGAGCCGTTTCGTGACGGACCCCGCGCGGGAGTCCGAGCACGAGCTCCGGGCCACGGCCCGGACAGACAGGTGAAGCCGGCCCGGGAGCCGGTGAGTCTTCCGAATCGGAGCCCGCGACGAACGCGCCCTCCGAGGCTCCCCTACCGAGGGCCGTGCGATCGGGCTCGATCGTCGCGGTCTGGCGTCCCCCGCTTTCCACGGAGACACTCGCTCCCCACTGCCAGCGCGTCCCCGCCACGCTCACCGAACAAGCGTCCGGCGGGGAGCCGGTGATGTCCTGCCAGGAGATCACTGCCGTACTTGGGCTGGAGCCGGTTCCGGCAAGTGTGGAAGGAGTCCGGTCGAGGACGAAGCGGCCGGCCGCCCGGGGCCTGGCCGAGGAGCCCGCCCCGGGACGGTTCACTCTCGCCGCCGGGCCGGCCGGCGGCTCATGAGCATCGTCATCGACCACAGCACCATCCGCTCATGCACGGCACGGCAGCGTCTCGAAGTCGTACACCGGGCGCCGAGAGCCCATCAGCCGGCTCGGCGCGCGTTCCACCACCCAGCGTCTGGGCAGCACCACGAACCCCGAGGTGTCGTCGCTGCGCTTGACGATCTCCAGAGCGAGCCCCAGTTGCTGCTGTGCCCAGCCGGCCAGGCGACCCGCGCCTACGACTGTTCGAGCTCACCGACGCGGCTGTGCACCGACGGCCCGGTGAAGACCCTGGTCGGCCTGGCGCTGCCCGGTACCGCCGGTGGCCGCCTGGTGCTGACAGTGGATGTCTCGCCGTGGCTTCGGCCCGACGCCGACACGAGCGGTGCCCGCTCGTTCTGCCACACCCACGGCCGAGGCGACGCCAGGCGCCGGATGATCCCGGGCCGGCCCCACTCGTGGGTCGTCGCCCTGGAATCGAGCCGGACCTCGTGGGTCGCCCCGCCGGACGCGGTGCGGCCGCTTCCCGGCGACGACCCGGCCGCCGTCGCCGCCGCACAGCTGCGGAACCCCA
The DNA here is from genome assembly GCF_042789895.1 of Kitasatospora sp. NPDC056783. Classification (NCBI taxonomy): domain Bacteria; kingdom Bacillati; phylum Actinomycetota; class Actinomycetes; order Kitasatosporales; family Streptomycetaceae; genus Kitasatospora; species Kitasatospora sp. NPDC056783. Next base: position 13,239 of record NZ_JBHUAF010000129.1, on the reverse strand, counting down.
AGCCGCTGTGGCTGTGGCGGCGATCGCGCTGATGTCCAGGCGCATCACCCAGCGGCAGCCCATGCGGTCCGGGCGGTCGGCTTCCCGCGATGCCCAGCGGGACCGACCTCCACCACCAACAGGTCCCGAACCCGGGCGAAGACCGGCCTGACTCGCCCCCCCCACGGAGACTGACCATTCGTCAGATTGTTCTCATGGATGACGCGCAGTTCGGTTCCGTCCCGATGCCGCTTCGACCGGCGCTCGACTTCGGCTGCCCCTGGCCGCTCACCGCGGGCCGGGCGATCTTTCGGTCGCCGGGCCGCAGGAGTGCGTCATGAGTCGTGTGACGCATCCGGGGCGGGGAGTCGCTCGGTGTCGGCGCCGAAGGGGAGGAAGACGGTGCGGCCGGCGAGGAGCCAGGCGCCGTCGATCTTGCGGAAGGTGTCCTCGTAGTGGCCGACGTTGGCCGGGAGCCTGGGCTCGATCATTCCGCCCGCGTAGCCGTCGACCCGGTACGTGGTCAGGTACGAGACGGCCCGCGCTGTCGTCTCGGACTCCACCGTGACCAGGATGTTCGTCATCAGACGACGTGACAGCCGGTCCGCCGGACGGGAGGCGAAGTAGCGGCGCAGGGCCTCGCGTCCCTCGATGCGCCGGCCCCCGTGAGGCCAGTGCCAGAAGCCGTCCGAGGTGAACAGCTCGGCCACCGAGCTCGGGTCGCCGAGGTCGAGGCGGTGGATGAAGTCCACGATGACGCGCTCGCAGGCGCGTTCCGCGAGCATCCGCTCGACCTGGGGAATGATCTTCTCGTCCATGCCCCCTTCTATCAGCACTGACGGGCTTCAGGACAAAGAGTTTTCCGCAGCAACCCTGGCAGAGCGCGCTCTTCGCTCCCCGCCCTCTCCGGTCGATCAGCCGCATCACCCTCAGTGGATCACGGCCCAGGCCTCAGCCCTGTTCCCGACCGTGGCCGATGCCTCTCGGAGGCTTGAGAACAGGTACTGACCTCGAGCCTCAACCAACGGGGTGGGGGCGTGCTCACCGGGGCGCTGATCGCTGTGGTCCGGTTCGGTCGCGTTCGATCAGCGTGGCGGGGCGCTTGACGGTTTTGCCCACGTCGCAGGGGGTGGCCTTCGTCCGGTTCGGGATGCCGGGTGGCCGGCCGGGGCCGGGCGTGCTGGGTTTGGGTGCACGGGCCGGACTGGGCAGGTGGGGTCGGATGTTCCGGAACCCCCGGCGGACGCGGGTCGGCGTCAGCGTGACGCCGGGGCGGCTGGTCTTCTCCCAGGGGCGGCGCTGGTCGGCGGCGAGCGGGGCGGCGAGGCGGAGCCGGGTGTGGGCGACGATCACGGGCCAGGTCCAGCGGTCCGCGGCCTCCGGGGAGCGGAGCCTGGGGCGGGCCCAGCCGAGGGTCTGCTTGAACAGGCGGAAGGTGTGCTCCAGGTCGAATCCGCGCAGGTAGCTCGACCAGATGAAGTCGACGTCATCGGCGGTGGCGCCCCGTCTTGGAGGACCACAGCCAGACCGGTGGCGCGTCGCGGTCGCCGGGCAAGTGGTCGACTTTCAGCCGGATCAGGGTGCCCTCGACCAGCGGGAGTTCGCCGTCGTCGCCGATCCAGGCGGAGCGGTGGGTGAGATGGGGGTGGACCTGGTCCCACGCCGTCATCTCGGCCTTGCCGTAGCGCGGGGTGTCGTTCCTGGTGGTCAGCGTGGGTTCGGGCCAGGCGGCGGGGTCGGCGAGCGGGAAGCGGGGCCCGTGCTTCGGGGCCGGCGGCCCTTCGGGTCGTAGACGTAGGCGGGCTTCGCCAGTCGCGGGACGCGGTCCGAGCGCAGGCGGCCGACGACCTCGACGGGCAGGTCCCGCAGCACGTACGCGAGGCGCATCGGGTCGGAGCCCGCGTCCATCACGATCATGATGTCCGGGTCGCCGTCGCGCCACTGACCCGCGGCGACCAGTCACCCGACCACCTGCCGCAGCTGGGCGGCGGTCACCAGCGCAGCGTCGTCGGTCGGGCCGAGGCGGACCAACTCCAGGACCTGCGTCCACGAGGTTCGGTCCGGGGTGAGCGCGGCGACGAACGAGTAGGGCCAGCCCGGCACCACGTGGTTGGACGCCTGGCCAGCGCGGCCGTGGACCAGGCAGAACAGCCGCTCGGGCGAGCAGGCGGCGTCGGAGCGCAGCCACGGCGAGACGTCCACGGTGAGCACGATCCGGCCCGCGAAGCGGGGCAGTGGCAGCTCGGCCGGCAGGTCCCGCAGCAGCTCGGTGTCCAGACGGCCGTGGTTGAGCGCGCCGTACAGGGAGCCATAGCCGCGGCGGTGCTCGGCGGTCAGTGACAGCTCCACCGGCGCACGGGTGGGCGCATCCGAGCACAGCAGCGCGTCGGTCAGCTCAAAGAACGCGTCCGCCCGCGCGGACAGGCTGGCGCAGTAGCCCTCCCGGAAGAGTGACGGTTCCACGAACATGTCTCGTCGGGTGGCAAGTTGGAGCACACTCATCGGCACGGCCCCGTCGTCGATTCCTCGATCTCCGCGCGGAGTCAGGATCACGACCGGGCTGTCCCCATGTCCGCCGATCACCCGAACGAGTGAGCCATCGACGAGCACAATCAGGGCCCGATGCTAAGGAACAAGCTAGATCAAACCGGGGAGGCCGGCTTGTCGGTGCTCGGACCTAGTATGCGGAGCATGACGCGATATATCGACGAGGATCTGCACAGTGCGGAGTTCCGCGAGTGCGATCTGACCGGGGCACGCCTGATCGGCGTCGTCATGCGGGATGCCGTGATCGACGGGCACGTCACCAACCTCGTAGTGAACGGTGTCGAGGTCACCGAGTACGTCGAGGCAGAGCTCGACCGGCGTCATCCGGTGCGGGTGCTGATCCGCTCCGAGGACCCCGACGATCTGCGCGAGGCATCGCGTCAGCTCCATGCCGGCTGGGCCGCCACGATCGAGCGAATCCGCCGTACGCCCGGCATCGAGCGCCGCAGCGTGAACGACGAGTGGTCGGCGGTGCAGACGATGCGCCACCTGGTCTTCGTCCACGACTCGTGGTTCCGCCGCTGCTGCCTGGGCTCGACGGAGCTGTTCACGCCGATGGGCATTGGGCCGACCGTCGAGCCCTACCGTGGAGCGCACGGGCTTGACCTCTCGCTCGATCCGGCCCTCGACGAGATCGTGAGCGTGCGTGACGCGCAGGCCGCCGAGCTTGAGGCCTGGCTCGATGAGGTCACCGCCGTGCAGCTCGCAGCGCGAGCGCCGGTGCCCGACGACGATGTCTGGCCGCCGTACGCCCGGGGCCGCTTGGTGCGGCAGTGCCTCGGCACGGTGCTCAAGGAGACCTTCGAGCACCACACCTTCTGCGTTCGCGACCTCGACCTGATCGAGGCACAGGACGCCGAGTAGGGCCGACTACAGACAACGTGCACCCAAACCGACCCGCGCGGGCCCAGACCGGCCGCCCGGCGTCCCGAACCGGACCAAGCCCCCCGCTGCGACGTGGGCAAGACCGTCAAACGCCCCGCCACGCTGATCGAACGCGACCGAACCGGACCGGTCCGCTCACACCCGCCCCGCTAGCGAAACCGAGCCGCGCCATATGGAACAAGCTGACCCACGTCCCCGTACGCGCGCGATCCCGTGCGCGGCGACCGTGTGCGCGAGCGCCTCCGTCACCCCGCCCATCTGGCTCGTCGCGACGACGTGGGCGCCGGGAACGTACAGCCGCGCCTCCAGCGGCACAGCCCCGGCAGGATCATCGGGCGCAACCGCCGATACGGGTTCGGGCGTGGCCTGCACGACCCCATCGTCGTCCCGGGACCGGTGCCCACCAGCCCGTGGGGCTGAGACGGCCTGACAGGAACCAGGCCAGGAATCGAACGGGATTGGACTCAGAGGTCTGTGGAGGGACCGGGTCACGGTGCTGAGGAGGAACGGCGGGTCAGCCTCTGCCACGGGCTGGAGGCCGAAGCCTGTCGCCGACAAAGCCGAGCTTCCGGTGTGCCGGGACCTGCCGCAGTGACCAGCGACCCTCTTGCCGGCCTGGACGATGTGCCCTGACCTGCGCGTACGCATCGGGAATGCCCAGGCCGGTCGACAAGCCACATCGAGGTCGGGTGCCGTGAGGTCGAACCGACTGACGGGCGGCCGGGGTCCGGGCACGGTCACACCGCGGTCATCCCCCACCGCACGCCCCTGCGAGGACGCCGAGGGGCGGAGCGCGGGCGGCGCCGGAGGCGAAGGTGTGGCGGGTGGCCGTGAGGGGTCGTCCTCCGGATCGGCGATGCGGGCGCGGCCGAGTGGGGCAACACGCCCGATCACGCACCGCAACACCTTGGCAACCGATTGCGCACATAGGGTGGTCGGGGAACCGGTTCCCCGACCCGAGGGTGCCGGCTGCGGGTGGCGGCCATCGCGGGCACGCGGTGGACCTTGATGCGGCGTCACTGGACCGAGGAGTTGCCGGAGCATGTCGAAGATCACGACGTCAGGGACCTGGACGGCCGTCACCCCGGCTCCGCCGGGCGTCTCGGGACTGAACACCGGCCACGTCTCCTGGGGCACCCCGGCCGGGGCCGGGAAGAGCGGCTACTTGTTCTCCGGCGGCACGGTCGAGGCGAAGGCCGACGGCTCGGAGGTGACGCTGGGCACCTTCACCCACCAGAACTTCCCGATCCTCGGCGGTGGCGTCGACCGGTTCGATGTCGATCTCGTGGTGCGCATCCGGTTCGCGGAGGACGACGAGGACCGCGACTTCAGCTTCAGGTTCCACCACTTCGAGACGCCCAACACCGGCCCCAACCCTGACGACGAAGTCGACCTGCCCACGCGGGTCTCCCCGGAGAGCGTCACGATCGACGGCGAGGAGTACGCCGCCGTGATCACCGGCTTCAAGCGCAACGGCGAGATCGTCAACAAGTTCCTCAGCCCCGAGAACGGCTCCAACAGCGCCGACATCGTCGCCTCGCTCTCACGCGTCGGCGTCCCGGACGTGGTGATCGCCGACGTCCACTACAAGGGTGGGGTCAAGTACACCCAGGCAGACGAGTACGTCGAGATCGTCAACCGAGGCACGGCGCACGCCGACATCTCCGGCTGGGTCCTCTACGCCGACGACCCCGGCCAGAACTTCACCTTCCCGCCCGGCACCACGCTCAAGGCCGGCCAGCGGATCCGCATCCACACCAACGAAGTCCACGCCGAGTGGGGCGGCTTCTCCTACAACAGCGGACGCGCGATCTGGAACGACAAGGGGGACACCGCGCACCTCTCCGACCGCCAGGGCGCGCTCGTCTCCGACTACAGCTACGGCACCGAGGCCGAGACGTACTGAACGGCTGCCCGTGCCCGAGCAGGGCCAGGACGACGTCCGCCCGCCTGTCTGCCGGGGGCCGGTCAGGACAGTTCGTCCTCAGGTCGCCCAGGGCAGCCGTACCGCCTCGACCCCGGTGTCGTTCAGCAGCGCCTCGATAAGGTCCGGAGGCCCGACGACCTTGGTGGCCCACAGGTCGTAGCTGGTGAACAGGACCCATGAGCGGTCCTCGGCCCAGAGGTTGGCGGGGCTGAAGTCGGCCAGGTCCGCCTCGGGCACGTCGTAGAGCATCTCGGCGTCGCCGAGGCGCCCCGCCCGCACATGGAGGTTGTCGAAATCGACGGCCCCGAGCGTCAGCGGGTTGTAGTAGGCCAGGCAACGGGTGTCCGGGCCCGCGGGGCTGTACGCGGTGAGGATGCCGGTCAGCCGGATCCAGGTCTCACGGTCCAGGCTCCCCTCGGTGGGTGGGGCGATGCCCAGCGGCCAGCTGCCGTCCTTCGTGACCGAGGGGAAACAGCGGTAGGAGGGCAGCAGGCCGTCGGGGACGACCGGGTCGCCGGTCCGCCGGGCGAGTTCCTCCCAGCGCAGCCGCCGCCAGCCGGGGCCGGGGTGCCCGGCGCGGCCCAGGCCGCCCCCCATGGTGACGACCACGGCGTCGAGGTCGATGCCCGGGAGGACTTCGCCCGGGGTGCTCCCGGCCGCCGTACGCGCCTGGTGGTACTCGTGGTGCGATACGTCGCCCGGCCCGTCCTCGTGCTCGTACATGGCGTTGAGCACCCAGACCGCATCGGGCATCGCCGGCGGCATGAACCCGGTCAGGCCGTCGCCACACAGCCTGGACAGCCAGTCCGTCGCACCGGCCGGTGCGAGTGGCCACAGGTTTGACAGCGGATTCGATTCCTCGGACATGGACTCATGATCTCAGCCGCGACCACGGGCCACGCGAGGGGGCCCGGCATCATGCGGCCGCCCCGGGGAGCATCTGTACGCCCTCAGCCGGTCCTCGGGGCGGGCCGTTCACGGTGCCGTGGTGCGGCGGTTGCCGGTCAGGAGCTGATCACCTCCAGGACGGGGTGGAAGGTGGTGTGGCTGCGGGCGTCGAGGTTGACGGCGAGGCCGACGGTGGCGAGGGGCTGGAAGAGGGCCAGGGTGAGGGAGGGGTTGCCCGGGGTGACGGCGGGGGTGACGTCGAGGGGGATCCAGTCGGGAGTGGTGGAGATCCGGCCGGTGCCGAGGGGTTGGGCCAGGGCGGGGGCGTTGGCCCAGGTGACGGCGGCCTCGGTCCAGGGGGTGGGGGCGGTGGTGAAGGCCTGGAGGGTGGCGAGGGTACCGCCGGAGTCGGCGACCGCGCCGTGGACCCAGAGGACGGCGCGGCGGACGGTGCCGGGGACGGCGGTGGTGTCGAAGGTGAAGAGGGCGCGACGGCTGAAGCCGCTGTCGGTGGTGTTGGTGTTCTTGACCGTCAAGGTGGTGGCGGTGCCGTAGTTGGCGGTGGCGTAGGAGCCGTCGCGGACGAAGCTGTCCTGGGTGGGGTCGAGCAGGGTCGCGGTGGCGGTCGCCGGGGAACCGGAGGCGGTGGTGAGGGTGATGGTGCGGCCGGCGCCCTGGGTGCCGCCGAGTTCCACCAGGAGGGTGACCGTGCCCTCGGTGGAGAGCACGCTGACGCCCTCGGCGACCCCGGTGGGGCGGCCCGTGCCGGCGAGGGTGAGCGTGACGGTGGCGGCCCGGCGGGACGGGTCGGCGACGGTGACGGTGCGGGTGCCGCCGGTGTCGCGGACCAGCACCGAGCAGGGGGCGGAGGCGGTGAGCGGCCCGGCCGTGCCGGCGGCGAAGAAGTTGGCGGCGGTGACACCCGAGGCGGAGTCGGATATCGCCTGAACCGTACGGGAGTTGGCGAGGGTGGTGACCGTGGGGGCGGCCGCCCGCGCTGCGGTGGCCTCGGCGGTCGCGCCGGGCAGCAGCTGGTACTCGTACCCGGCGTCGGTGGGGTTGGTGCCGTGGTCGAACCAGAGGGTGAGGTAGCGGCGGGTGAGCTGCTCGGTGGAGCCGTTGGTGTTGATGTCGTGCCAACTGCCGGTGCGGGCCTCGCGCTTCGCCTGGAGGGTGGTGCCGGCGGGCAGGACGTAGCCGCCGAAGCCCGCGACGGCGACGGCGCGGGCGCCGTCGAAGCGCTGGGACCAGCCGAGGGTCGTGGGCTGGGCGGCGCCGTCCACGGTGAGGGCGTGGGTGCCGGCGGGGCCGAGGTTGCGGTTGTCGACGACGCTCTCCACCGGGGTGCCGTCGGCGCAGCTGATGCCCGCGCCGAGGCAGACCACCGAATCGTCCAGCAGGAACCAGGACTTGCGTCCGGTCAGGGTGGAGGAGAGGCCGCGCAGGTCCTGGCCGACGGCGGCGTAGGTGCCGTCGGTGGCGCCGCCGGCCCAGGTGGAGTCCGGGCGGGGTGCGCCCCAGGTGCCGCCGGCGGCGTCGGCGAGCGGCTTGGCGGAGACGGTGGTGCCGGGCAGGCGGTACGGGTCCACGGTGGGCCAGAAGGCGTCCGAGTACTGGCCGTTGCCCGAGGTGGCACCCCACCAGGAGAGCATGCCGTTGTTGCTGTGCCAGCCGCGCAGGTGCTCGCCGTTGCCGGTCTCGTAGAAGGTGGTGCGGGCGGAGCAGAGGCTGAGCGAGGCGGCCCAGCCGGAGCGGCGGACCACGGCGCGGTCCATCGCGAACACCCGGGCGCCGAGCGGCTCGGGGGAGGCCGCGGTGGCGGAGTTCAGGAGGGCCTGGGCGCGGGCGAGCTCGGGGACGTCGAGGTAGGCGTTGGAGAGGTAGGGGAGGTAGTAGTCACGGGTGAGCCAGCCCTTCACGGCGGAGCGCCAGGCGGCGGACTGGGCGGCCGGGGCGGCGCCGGAGTCGGCGAGGCGGAGGATGTGGCCGATCAGGGTGTGGCCCCGGGTGTGGTCGTCCTGCTGGACCTGGAGCTGGTCGCCGCTCTGACGGCCCCGGCTGACGGCCCGACCGCTGACGGAGTCCATCACCAGGCCGTTGTAGAGGAAGGGCGCGTAGGCGTCGGTGACGGCGTCGAAGACGTTCTGCCGGGACGGGTCGGAGATCTGCCAGGCGGAGCCGGCCAGCAGGGCGAAGAGCCTGCTCAGGCCACCGAGCAGCACCTCGCCGTAGGAGCCGGTGTACGGCACCCAGGTGTGCTGGACGAAGGAGCCGTCGGCGTACAGGCCGTCGCCGGTCAGGACGTACGGGAAGACCGGGGAGAGCGCGGTGGTGGCGGTGGTGAGCTTGGCGGAGGCGCGGCCCAGCACGCCGCGCAGGGCCAGGACGCGGCAGAGGTCCACCCGGTTGCCGCCCGTGCTGGTGCCGGTGTAGCTCGCCACCTGGGAGTCGGGGACCTGGCGGTCCACGGCGGCGAGCAGGGCGGAGAGCCGGGTGGGCGTCAGGAGGTCGTGGACCAGGACGCAGGTGTCGAGGAGGGCCTGCGGGGTGCCGATCTGCCAGTCCCACCAGTTGCCGTAGGCGGTGGCCGTGGGGGTGTAGGCGCCGGTGGTGGTGTTGAGGTGGTTCAGGCCGGTGGTGATCGCGGCGGCCAGGGCCTGGTCACCGGTCAGACCGGTGCCGGGCTGCGCCCAGGCCATGGCCATGGTGCGCAGGCGGGTGTGGGAGGCGGTGACGTTCGCCGAGTTGGTGCCCAGGGGGAGGTCGGGCCACAGGGACGTGGAGGTCGGGGCCATGGCCTGGAGCTGGGTGCGGGCCCGGTCGCCGAGGGCGGCGAGGGTGGTGGCGTAGGGAGCCGTGGCCGGGTCGAAGCCGGTGCCGGTGAGCAGGTCGCGCCAGCGGAGGCGGAGGGTGTCGTAGGTGTCGGCCGCGGCCGTGGCGGGGGTGGGGAGGGCGCCGAGGGTGAGGGCGGTGGTACCGATGGCGGCGAGTTGCAGCAGGCGGCGGCGAGAGAGCAGGGCGGAGTTCGGCGCGGTGGGCATGAGGGGGCCCTCCTGGGAGGTGGGGGACGGGTGGGACGACGGTAAGCGCTTTCCCGAAAGGCCGTCAATGGTCGGGAGGAGACTGGGAGGGAACGTGGCAGGAGACTGGTAAGCGCTTTCCCGATGAAGGAGGCCCTGCTTGCTCCGCGCCCGAGTGCCGGGCACGGGCCGGCGCCCCTCGGCGGCGGAGTCGCGTCCCTCAGCGGCGCAGTGCCCCGGGTGCCCCCGTGCGAGGCGCCCCCGTGGTGGCGCGGAGGACCACCCGGACCGGCGCGTCGAAGCTGCCGACCCTGTCCGCCGGGGGAAGGAGTGCGAGCCGGACGGCCTCGGCGCCCATCAAGGTGAGCGGTATCCGGACGGTGCTCAGCGGAGGGCTGAGGTCCTCCGCCAGCGGTATGTCGTCGAACCCGGCCACCGAGATGTCCTCCGGCACCCGGATGCGGCGCTCCCGGAGGGCGGCCAGCGCCCCCACCGCGCAGACGTCCGCGAGCGCCAGCACCGCCGTCGGGACCCTGCCCCGCTCGTCACCCCGCAGGAGCGAGGCCATCGCACGTCGGCCACCCTCGCGGGTGAACTCGGACCGCACCACCGCGGACCCTGGCAGGGCCACCCCGGCCTCGGAAAGCGCTTCCCGGACCCCGGCCAGCCGCTCCCCCGGCACCCGCAGCCGGCTCGGCCCGGTGATCACCGCGAAGTCCCGGTGCCCGAGCGCCAGCAGAGACCTGGTCAGCTCCGCCGCGCCGGTCCGGTTGGCCGGGCGGACGGTGTGGTACTCCGGCCCGTGGTCCGTGACGGCGGCCACCGAGCCGCCGTCGGCCCGGTAGTCCGCGAGCGCCGCGTTCAGCCGGGCGGCCGCCGACGGATCGGTGTAGCCGGACCCGGCCAGGATGATGGCCTGCACCCGCTGGGCGTGCAGCATCCGCACCCCGCGCAGTTCGGCGGCCGGGTCGCCGTCGGTGTTGACCACCAGTGGCATCAGGCCCGCCGCCACCACGGAGTCGCAGGCGCCCCGGGCGAGCGCGGCGAAGTACGGGTCCGAGACGTCGTGCAGCAGGATGCCCACGGTGGCGGTGGCCGAGCGCGCCAACGCCTGGGCGGGCGCGTTCGGCAGGTATCCGAGCGTGGCCGCGGTGCCCCGCACCCGTTCGGCGAGCTCGGAACCGACCTTGCGGGTCGACCCGTTGAGCACCCGGGAGGCGGTGGCCAGGGAGACCCCGGCCTCCCGTGCCACATCGTCCAGCGTCACGCCCATGGCGGCATCCCCCGTTCGGCAGGTTCCGGGCCGACAGGGTATCCGAGCCGGTGCTCCGCCGTGTCAGTGCTTCGTGGGGCGGGCGGCGGCCGGGAGGCCGACACGGAGCACGGGCAGCCCCCGACCAGTCGTCCGCCCGCCGCGCTCCACCTCCCCACTCCACCTCCCCACCCCCGAGCCGTTGACCGGCGGTGGCAGAGAAGTCCTGCCGGAGTACCGGCCGTTCCGGCCGTCGGGGTGGCGGAGCAGCTCGGAGGCCGTGAGGAGGAGCAGGTTGCGCTGGTGAATCGGCGACGGCCCCGCCGTGATGGTGATCTCCTCGCCGGAGGCCCCGGCCTTCCGGCCCGGGGGCAGGGGCAGGCTCCGCGCACGGGCCGGGAGCCGGGCGCACCGCTCGGGGAGCCAGGACCCGGTCGTGCCGCCATCGTCTCGTCCGGGGCGGACCCGCCCGGGCGGTGGACGACGGCACGGACGGGATCGCTCCGGCCGTGGGCGGCGCGGTCGCACGGGGGCGGGGGTCACGCTCTACAGTCGTGCGGGGAGGGGCGGGGGTCACGCTGCGCGGGATCCGCGGCGGTAGCCGCCGGGGGCCAGGCCGAACTCGCGCTTGAAGGCCTTGGCGAACGCGTACTCCGAGCCGTAGCCGGTCCTCGCGGCGACGGCGGTCAGCGGCGCCTCCGACTCGCGCAGCAGCCGCGCCGCGGTGGTCATCCGCCAGCGGGTCAGGTAGGCCATCGGCGGCTCCCCCACCAGGGCGGTGAAGCGGCGGGCGAAGGCCGCCCGGGACAGCCCGGCCCGCGCGGCGAGGGACTCCACCGTCCACGCCGCCGACGGTGCCTCGTGGATCGCGGTCAACGCCGGGGCCACCGCCGGGTCGTCGAGCGCCGCCGCCCAGCCGGCCTTGGCGTCGGACGACTGTTCCTCGAACCACGCCCGCAGTATGTACAGCAGCAGCGAGTCGATCAGCGCCGGGACGATGCCGGCCGAGCCGAGCCGGGGGTCCTCCAGCTCGGCGCCGAGCAACTGGACGGCCGCGCTCAGATCGGGGTGTCGGCCGTCCCGGGTCCGTAGGTGCACCACCTCCGGCAGCTGCCGCACCAGGGGGTGCGGGCGCGCCTGGTCGAGGTGGTAGTTGCCGCACAGCAGGCTGGTACGCGGCCCGTCGCCGCCGATGCTGAGGGTGCCGATCGGCAGGCCCGGCTGGAACTGCGAGGCCCGTTCGGGGACGACCTGGGTGTCCGGCCGGTCGGCGAGGTCGTGGCCGCGGCCGTCCCGCACGAACACCACGTCCCCCGGGCCGAGCGCGACCGACGGCGCCCCCCGATCCTGCGGGACCAGCCAGCACGTCCCGTGCAGCACCACGTGGAACCCGGCGCCGGCGACCGGAGGCAGCCGCAGCCCCCACGGGGCCCGGCCCTCGGTCCGGACGGAGACGGGCTGCCCCGTCCGCATCGAGCCCAGTGCCTCGGTCAGGATGTCCATGGATCCCTCCGGTCGGTGCGCCGCCCTCGTGACCGCTCAGGCGACGGTCAGGACGATCTTGCCCTGGGTGTGGCCCCCGGCCATCAGCTCGTGGGCCGCGGCGGCCTCCTCCAGCGGGAAGGTCCGTGCGATGTGCGGACGGATCCGGCCCTCGTCGACGAGCCGGGCGATCGCCTCCAGCGAAGCGTAGTCCGGCTCCACCGAGACACCCGCGAAACGCCGCCCCGCGGCCTCGATCTCGGCGGCCAGCGCGGTGTTCCAGTGCTCCATGATCGAGACCAGTACGCCGCCCTCGCGCAGCACCTCCAGCGAGGCGGTGCCCTGCGAGGAGGAGTCGAACACCACGTCCACCTCGCCGACGTCATTCAGGAAGCCCTCGGTTCGGTAGTCGATCACCTCGTCGGCGCCCAGCGAACGCACGAAGCCGTGCTTCGACTCGCTCGCCAGGGCGATCACGTGCGCGCCGCGAGCCTTGGCGATCTGGACGGCGAGGTGGCCGACGCCGCCCGCCGCCCGGTGGACCAGCACCCGCTGCCCCTCGGCCAGCCGCGCCGCGTCCACCAGGCCCTGCCAGGCGGTCAGCGCGGCCAGCGGCAGGGCGGCGGCCTCCACGTGGTCCACAGAGGCGGGCTTGCGGGCCACCTGGCGGCCCGGCACCGCGACGTACTCGGCGTAGCCGGTCGCGGCCCGGGGGAAGAACGGCATCCCGAACACCTCGTCGCCGGCCTTGAAGCGGGCACCCGGGCCGGCCTCCTCGACCACGCCGGAGATGTCCCAGCCGACCCCGAACGGCGGCTCCCCGAGCAGCGGGAACACGCCCGAGCGGACCCCCGCGTCCACCGGGTTGACGCCGCTGGCACGGACCCGGACGAGGACCTCGCCGCCACGCGGGACCGGCCGCTCGGCCTCCACGACCTCCAGGACCTCAGGGCCGCCGAGGGACTTCTGGATGACTGCGCGCACGGGACTGCTCCTTGCCTGAGGGGGAACTCGATGGGATCAACGGTAGGGAGACCGCACGCGCGGCTGAATATCCTGTTGTCTCGCGGAGATGTCCCAGCGTCTCGCCGCCCGGTCGTCCCGGTGGGGACTCCGGTCCGGGCGGCGCTGCGGCGGCGGAGCGGGGTGGACCCTCCCACGGCGGGGGCTCCGCCGTGGCCCGTGCGAGACCAGGACCGCGTCCTCGCCGTCGGGCGCTCCGCCCGCCTCTGCCGGCCGGGCGTCGAACGGCTCCGTCA
>NZ_JBHUAF010000128.1:0-20670 GCF_042789895.1 Kitasatospora sp. NPDC056783 | reverse complement strand
GCCGGAGCCCGAGGAGCCCGCGCGCGGCGGGCGGCGGCGGGGGCAGCTGCTTCTTGCGCCGGCTGCCGATGATGAGCCCGCCGAGCGCGCCGAGCACGACCACGGCGATGACTACAGCAAGGATGACGATGTCCATAACCCGACCAGTATCGGCTCTGGCGGGCGTAGGTGCCGTCCCGGGCGAGCAGTTCGGTGTGGGTGCCGTCCTCCACCACCCGGCCGTGGTCCAGCACGACCACCCGGTCGGCGCGTTCGGCGGTGGTCAGCCGGTGGGCGATGACCAGGGTGGTCCGACCGCCGCTGAGCCGGTCCGCGGCCTGGTTGACCGCCGCTTCGGTGGCCAGGTCGAGGGCCGCGGTGGCCTCGTCGAGCAGCAGGACGTCCGGGTCGACCAGTTCGGCCCGGGCCAGCGCGATCAGCTGGCGCTGACCGGCCGAGAGGTTGCGCCCGCGTCCGGCCACCTCGTGGTCGTAGCCGCCCGAGAGGCGGACGATCATGTCGTGCGCGCCGACCGCCCGGGCCGCCGCCTCCACCTCGGCCCCCGTGGCCTCCGGCCGTCCGTACGCGATCGCCTCGCGGACCGTGCCCGCGAACAAGTACGCCTCCTGCGGCACCACGCCCAGGCGGTGGCGGTACTGCGCCAGGTCGTAACGGGTGAGGTCGACCCCGTCCACCCGGACGGTGCCCTCCGTCGCGTCGTAGAACCGGGCGACCAGCTTCACCAGTGTCGACTTGCCGGCGCCGGTCTCGCCGACCAGCGCCACCGTCTGCCCGGCCGGGATGTGCAGGTCCACGCCGCTCAGCACGGTCGGGGCGCCGCCCTCGCCACCGTTGTAGGCGAAGCCGACCCCCTCGAAGGAGATCTCGCCGCGCAGCCCACCGGTCACCGGGACCGGGTCGGCCGCCTCGGCGGTGGTGGTCGGGGTGCGCAGCAGCTCACGGATGCGGCCGAGGCCCACCGAGGCCTGCTGGTAGCCGTCGAACACCTGGGACAGCTGGTTGACGGGCGCGAAGAACAGGTCGATGTAGAGCAGGTACGCGACCAGCGCGCCGACCGTCAGCGTCCCGGCGTCGACCCTGGCCGCACCGACGATCAGCACCAGCGCGGCGGCCACGCTGGAGAGGAACTGGACGAACGGGAAGTAGAGCGAGATGTAGAGCTGGGCGCGGACCCGGGCCTCGCGGTAGGCGATGCCGCGGGCCACGAAGCGGTCGGTGTTGGTGTCCAGGCGGCGGAACGCCTGGACGATCCGCATGCCGGCCACGTTCTCCTGGAGATCGGCGTTGACGGCGCTGATCAGGTCGCGGGAGCGCTCGTACTGGTCCTTGGACTTCCTGCGGAACACCAGGGTCGCGATCACCAGCAGCGGCAGCACGGCGAAGACCACCAGGGCCAGGCCGGCGTCGATGATCAGCAGGGCGGCGAAGATCCCGGCGAAGGTCAGCAGGCTGACCACCGCGGTGACCATGCCGGTCTGGAGGAAGGAGGTCAGCGAGTCCAGGTCGGTGGTCATCCTGGTCATGATCCGGCCGGTCAGCTCGCGCTCGTAGTAGTCCAGGCCGAGCCGGTTGAGGTGCGCGAAGATCTTGAGCCGGAGCGTGTAGAGGACTCGCTCGCCGGTACGGCCGCTGACCCGGTTCTCCTGGGTCTGCACCGCCCAGTCCAGCAGGACCACGACGAGCGCGATGAGCGCGGCCACCGCGACGCCGGACATCAGGCCCTTGCGGACGCCCTCGTCGATGCCGTGCCGGATCAGCACCGGCAGCACCAGTCCGGCCGCCGCGTCCAGGGCGACCAGCAGGAGCGCGACGAGCAGCGGGGCACGGAAGGGGCGCAGCAGGCGGCGCAGGGTGAAGTCCGGGTCCCCGGCCTCGGCCTCGGCCCGGGGGACGCCCGGAGTGTCGTCGGCCGGCGGGAGCGTGGCGACCTTGGCCAGCAGGTCGGGGTCGGCGGTGCGGGCGGCCTTGACCAGGGCGGGGGTGGGGAGGGCGGGAGCGGTGTCGGCGGGGGGCGGCGTCGGCGCGGCGGGGCGGCTGCCGGTGTGGCGGCTGCCGGTGTGGCGGCTGCCGGTGTGGCCGGGGGCCTGCCCGGGGGTCCGCTCGTCGGACTTTCCGACGGGCTTCTCGTCGAACTCTTCGCCGGACTTCTCGTCGGGCTCTTCGAGGGCCGGGGACGGGGTGGTGTGGTCGGCCTCGGGGTCGGTGATCAGGGCCCGGTACCGGGGACATCGGGCTTCGAGTTCCTCGTGCGTTCCGAGGTCCAGCAGCCGGCCGCGGTCCAGGACGGCGATCCGGTCGGCGAGTTGGAGGGTCGAACGGCGGTGGGCGATCAGCAGCGTGGTGCGGCCGGTCATCACCGAGCGCAGCGCGTCGTGGATCTCCGCCTCGATCTGCGGGTCCACCGCGGAGGTGGCGTCGTCCAGCAGCAGGATGCGGGGGTCGGTGAGGATCGCCCGGGCCAGCGCGATGCGCTGGCGCTGGCCGCCGGAGAGGGTCAGGCCCTGCTCGCCGACCTTGGTGTCGTACCCGTCCGGCAGCGCGCGGACGAACTCGTCGGCCTGGGCGGCGCGGGCGGCGGCGACCACCTGCTCGTCCGTGGCGTCCGGGCGGCCGTAGGCGATGTTGGTGCGCACCGACTCGGAGAAGAGGAAACTCTCCTCCGGGACGATGCCGACCGCCGCGCGGACCGAGTCCAGGGTGAGGTCGCGCAGGTCGTGGCCGTACAGGCGGACGGTGCCGGCGGCGGGGTCGTAGAAGCGGGGCACCAGCTGGGCCACCGTCGACTTGCCGGAGCCGGAGGCGCCGACCAGGGCGAGGGTCTCGCCGGGGGCCAGCGTCAGGCTCAGGCCGTGCAGGACGGGGGCGGGGTGCTCGGGGTCGTAGCGGAACTCGACCCGGTCGAACTCCAGGGCGACGTCGGGGGTGCGCGGACCGACGGTGGTGCGCGGGCCCGCCGTGGCGCGCAGGTCCGGGGTGGTGGTGCCGGAGGCGTCCGGGGCGGGCACCGCGAGGGGGTGCTCCGGGGCTCCGGCCCGGGTGTCGCCGTGCGTGAGATCCAGGGTGAGGGCGTCCGGACGCTCCTGGACCAGCGGGCGCTCGTCGATCAGTTGCAGGACCCGCTCGACGCCGGCCCGGGCCTGCTGGCCGACGGTGATGACCATGGTCAGCATCCGGACCGGGCCGGTCATCTGCGCGACGTAGGTGGAGAAGGCGACGAAGGTCCCGAGCGTGACCCGGCCGTCGACGGCCAGCCAGCCGCCGAAGGCGAGGACGCCGACCTGGGCGAGCGCGGGGATCGCCTGCATCGCCGGGTTGTAGCGGGCGTTGAGCCGGATCGACCGGAGCCGGGCGGCGAAGAGGTTGCGGGACGCCGTCTCCAGCTTGTCGAGCTCCTGCGCCTCCTGGCCGAAGCCCTTGACCACGCGGACGCCGCCGATCGCGCCGTCCACCACGCCCGCCACGGCGGCCGCCTCCTGTTGGGCGGCCCAGGTGGCGGGGAAGAGCCGTTTGCGGCTGAGCACCGAGACCCACCACAGCGCGGGGGCCATGACCAGGGCGATCAGGGTGAGCGGCGGGGACAGCCAGATCATCACGGCCAGCGACATGACGAACATCAGCAGGTAGCCGGTCATCATCGGCAGCATCGAGAGCAGGCCGTTGACCAGTTGGAGGTCGGAGGTCGCGCGCCCGATCACCTGACCGGTGTCGAGCCGGTCCTGGCGGTGACCGTCGAGCCGGCCGAGCGAGCGGAACAGGTCGCTGCGCATGTCGTGCTGGACGTCGAGTGCGAGCTGGCCGCCGTAGTAGCGGCGGACCTGGGTGCAGCCGAACACCACGAGGGCCGCGAGCAGCAGCACCACGGCCCAGGGGGCCAGCGAGCGGGTGCCGGCGACGATGACGTCGTCGATGATCAGCTTGGTGACCAGCGGCACCAGCGCGGTGACGGCCATGCCGAGGAGCGAGGCGCCGAAGGCCAGCAGCAGGCTGCGGCGGGACCGCCAGCTGTAGCCGACCAGGCGACGCAGCCAGCCGGGCGTCTGCGCTCGATCGGCGGGGAGCGCGGCGGACGCGGCCGCGGCGGCGCGGTCGGTCCCGGGCCGCGGGCTGTCGACGGGGACCCCCGGAGTCGGGCCGGGGGCCGGGGGGCCGCTCGGGGATTGCTCCACCGTGGATCCGTGAGTCTCAGGCATATTTAGGGATGCTAACCATTTCGTCGGGTGGCCGCCACGACGTTTCCGACCCGGGTGGGTTCGGGTCGGACCGGGGCAGCCCGGATCGTCCGGTCCGGTGGACTGGCCAACAGCCTGCCGCCTGCGGTGATTCCCGCAGACACCCGCGCGACCCACTCCCACCCGACCACTTCCAGGGTCGCCGACGGCGCGCCGAACGCCCAGCGGCCACGGGCGTACGAGTGCCGTCCTTTGGGCCTAAGCCCACGCCCGCGCCCGACCCCATGGGGAGGCGACACCGGGGAGGCGGCAGAGGCGACACCGGGAGGTCCCCCTGACGCCCCGGGGCCGGACACCGCCGGGGCTGCGCCGGTCGGGGCCCGGCTCAGCCCTCCGCCGCCACCGGGCCGCCACCGGGGGCGGCGGCCGAGCCCGCGGCCGCCGCGAACGCACCATGGGCGAGGGCGTGGAGCAGGGCGGCCATGCCGTCGCGCTGGAGAGCGGAGCGCTCGCCCTGGTCGGGGTTCGGGCCGAGGCTGTGCGGGGTCGAGTTGATCAGGCCGAACACGGCGTGCACGGTGGCCCGCGCCACCGGCTCGGCGGCGGGTTCGGCCAGTGGCGGGTAGGCCTGCCGGACCACGTCGACCCACAGCTCGACGTAGCCGCGCTGGAGGCGGCGGACGGTGCGCCGGTCCTCCTCCTTGAGGTTCAGCAGCTCGCGGTCGTGCAGGGTGATCAGGTCCCGGTCGCCCAGGGCGAAGTCGACGTGGCCGCTGATCAGCGCGTCCAGCGTGGCGGCCGGGCCGTCGCCACCACTCGCCCGGCGGCGCCCCTCCTCCAGCAGGCGCTCACTGATGCCGATCAACAGGTCGGCGAGCATCGCGTCCTTGCCGGCGAAGTGGCGGTAGAGCCCGGGACCGCTGATCCCGACGGCCTTGCCGATCTCGTCCACGCCCACACCGAGGAAGCCCCGGGCGGCGAACAGCCTGGCGGCCTCCCGACGGATCTGGTCACGGCGCGGGAGTGCGGAGGCTGCGGGGACGTTCGGCATGCCGTCCATCGTAGACAGTCGGGTTATCGACCGTTAACCTGGGGCTCGTAAGTTAACGTTAATTAACGTGGCGATCACGGGCGGCCCGCATCCGGCCGCCCACCTGGTGCCGAGGGCAAGGGAGCTCTTGGGAATGGTCATCTCAACCACCGGCGCACCCAACGGCGTCCGGCTCAGCACGGCGACCGGCACGGCGGCACCCGGTGCCGCGCCCTCCGCCGCCGCACCGGCACCCCGGCTCGGCAGCTCCGCCGACCCGGGATCCGAGGCCTACCGCGCCAACACCGAGGCGCACCGGGCCCTGGTCGCCGAGCTGCGCGCGAAGCTCGACGCCGCCGCCCTGGGCGGCGGCGCCAAGGCCCGCGCCCGGCACACCGCCCGTGGCAAGCTCCTGCCCCGCGACCGGGTGGACACCCTGCTCGACCCGGCCTCCCCCTTCCTGGAGCTGGCCCCGCTGGCCGCCGACGGGATGTACGACGGCGCGGCACCCGCGGCCGGGGTGATCGCCGGCGTCGGCAGGGTCGCCGGGCGCGAGGTGGTGGTGGTCGCCAACGACGCCACCGTCAAGGGCGGCACCTACTACCCGATGACGGTGAAGAAGCACCTGCGCGCCCAGGAGGTCGCACTGGAGAACCGGCTGCCCTGCGTCTACCTGGTCGACTCCGGCGGCGCCTTCCTCCCGATGCAGGACGAGGTCTTCCCGGACCGCGACCACTTCGGCCGGATCTTCTACAACCAGGCCAGGCTCTCCGCCGCGGGCATCCCGCAGATCGCCGCCGTGCTCGGCTCGTGCACGGCCGGCGGCGCGTACGTCCCGGCGATGAGCGACCAGTCGGTGATCGTCCGCGACCAGGGCACGATCTTCCTCGGCGGTCCACCGCTGGTGAAGGCCGCGACCGGCGAGGTGGTCACGGCCGAGGAGCTGGGCGGCGGCGAGCTGCACTCCCGCACCTCGGGCGTGACGGACCACCTGGCCGAGGACGACGCCCACGCCCTCTCCATCGTGCGCACGATCGTCGCCGGGCTCGGCCCGCGCGAGGCCAAGCCGTGGCCGCTCACCCCGGTCGAGCCGCCGGCCGTCGACCCGGCGGGCCTGTACGGGGCCGTGCCGGTCGACCCGCGCACGCCCTACGACGTGCGGGAGGTGATCGCCCGCCTGGTGGACGGCAGCCGGTTCGCCGAGTTCAAGGCCGAGTACGGCGCGACCCTGGTCACCGGCTTCGCCCGGATCCACGGCCACCCCGTCGGCATCGTCGCCAACAACGGCGTGCTGTTCTCCGAGTCGGCCGTCAAGGGCGCCCACTTCATCGAGTTGTGCGACCAGCGGGGCATTCCCCTCCTCTTCCTCCAGAACATCACCGGGTTCATGGTCGGCCGGCAGTACGAGGCGGGCGGCATCGCCAAGCACGGCGCCAAGATGGTCAACGCCGTCGCCTGCACCCGCGTCCCGAAGCTGACCGTGGTGATCGGCGGCTCGTACGGAGCCGGCAACTACTCGATGTGCGGCCGGGCCTACTCACCTCGCTTCCTGTGGATGTGGCCGGGCGCCAAGATCTCGGTGATGGGCGGCGAGCAGGCGGCCTCCGTCCTCGCCACCGTCCGCCGCGACCAGCTGGAGGCGCACGGCGAGCAGTGGCCGGCCGAGGCGGAGGAGGAGTTC
The DNA here is from genome assembly GCF_042789895.1 of Kitasatospora sp. NPDC056783. Lineage (NCBI taxonomy): Bacteria > Bacillati > Actinomycetota > Actinomycetes > Kitasatosporales > Streptomycetaceae > Kitasatospora > Kitasatospora sp. NPDC056783. The sequence goes on along the minus strand of NZ_JBHUAF010000128.1, from coordinate 13,790 downwards.
AAGCGCCCCGTCCGCGAGCAGTACGAGCACCAGGGCAACGCCTACTACGCCACCGCCCGGCTCTGGGACGACGGGGTGATCGACCCGATGGACACCCGCACCGTGGTCGGTCTCGCCCTCACCGCCTGCGCCAACGCCCCGCTGGCACCACCCGCCCCGTACGGCGTCTTCCGCATGTAGCCCGTCCCGGCGTCGCTCCCGCGTCCGTGGCCCCTCCCTTCCGGTCCCTTCCGGGTGCGACTCCCCTCGGCGCCGGCCCCCCCGGGCCGGCGCCCCGACCGCCCACCGCCACCTCCTTCGTACGGCTCCCCTCGACCCGGAGGAACGCCTCCCATGTTCGACACAGTTCTGGTCGCCAACCGCGGCGAGATCGCCCTCCGGGTGATCCGCACCCTGCGGCGGCTCGGTGTCCGCTCGGTCGCCGTGTTCAGCGACGCGGACGCCGACGCGCCGCACGTCCGCGAGGCCGACGTCGCGGTCCGGCTCGGCCCGACCGACCGCAGCGACAGCTCGGCGGCCGAGACCTACCTGCGGATCGACCAGATCCTGGCCGCCGCCCGCCGCACCGGCGCCCAGGCCGTCCACCCCGGCTACGGCTTCCTCGCCGAGAACCCCGGCTTCGCCCGCGCCTGCGCCGACGCGGGCCTCGTCTTCATCGGACCACCTCCCGGTGCGGTCGAGCTGATGGGCGACAAGATCAATGCCAAGGAGGCCGTCCGGGCCGCCGGCGTCCCGGTGGTGCCCGGCAGCCAGGCCACCGCGCCCACCGACGAGGACCTCGTCGCCGCCGCCGACGAGATCGGTTACCCGGTGCTGCTCAAGCCGTCCGCCGGCGGCGGCGGCAAGGGCATGCGTCTCGTGCGGGACCGCGCCGACCTGCCCGCCGAGATCGCCGCCGCCCGCCGCGTCGCCCGCACCGCCTTCGGCGACGACACCCTGCTGCTGGAGCGCTGGGTCGACCGGCCGCGCCACATCGAGGTGCAGGTACTGGCCGACGCCCACGGCACCACCGTCCACCTCGGCGAGCGCGAGTGCAGCCTCCAACGCCGCCACCAGAAACTGATCGAAGAGGCTCCCTCCGTTCTGCTCAATGCCGAGACCCGTGCCGCCATGGGCGCCGCGGCCGTCCGCGCCGCGGAGTCCTGCGGCTACACCGGCGCCGGCACCGTGGAGTTCATCGTCCCCGGCATCGACCCGGACGCTCCCGCCTCCGCCTCCGCCTCCGAAGGGGTGCGGGACTTCTTCTTCATGGAGATGAACACCCGTCTCCAGGTGGAACACCCCGTCACCGAGCTAGCCGTCGCGGTCGGCGCGGACGAAGCCCGGCTCGACCTGGTCGAGTGGCAGCTGCGCGTCGCCGCCGGCGAAACGCTCTCCTTCTCCCAGTCCGACATCTCCTTCCTGGGCCACGCCATCGAGGCCCGCATCTGCGCCGAGGACCCGGAACGGGACTTCCTGCCCACCGGCGGCCGCATCCTCACCCTGGACGAGCCCCGCGGCGAGGGCATCCGCGTCGACTCCGGAGTGGCCCCCGGAACCGTCGTCACCAGCGCCTACGACCCCATGCTCGCCAAGGTCATCGCGTACGGGCCCGACCGCCCGACCGCGCTGCGCCGCCTCCGCGCGGCGCTGGCCGACACCCGCATCCTGGGCGTCACCACCAACACCGGCTTCCTGCGCCGACTGCTCGCACACCCCGAGGTCGCCGCCGGCCGGCTGGACACCGGCCTGGTGGAGCAGACGGCCCAGGAGCAGCCGGCCCTGCTCGCCGCGCCGTACTCCCCCGCGAACGCGGCCGGCACGGACGCGACCACGCCGGACGCACCCGCGGCGGCCGAACCGGCGCCACCCGCTCACCTCCTCTACTACGCGGCCGCGCTGGCGCGGCACCTGGACCTCACCCCGGCAGCCGACCCCGACGGCTGGACCGACCCGTTCTCCCTTCCCTCCGGCTGGCGCCTGGGCGGCACTCCCGCCTGGACCACCCACCGACTCCGAACCCCCGGCCAGGACCCGGTGGCGGTGCGCGTCCGTTCGATCACTGCGGGCAACGTAGCCGATGCCACTGACAATTCCGCCGGGCTCACCCGCGAGGTGGACCTCCGGCTCGACGGGGGCCCCGCGCACCGGGCCCGCGCGACCCTGGCCGGCGACCGGCTGCACCTGACCGTCGACGGCCTCCAGACCACGTTCTCGCTGGCCACCGACACCACCCCCGGCCTCACCGCCGGCCCGGTGACCTGGCTGGGCATCGAGGGCGACGCCTGGCCGCTGCACGCCTACGACCCCGTGGTCGAGAGCGCCACCGGGGCCGGCGCGCACCACGGCGCGCTGACCGCCCCGATGCCCGGCACCGTCACCGTCGTCAAGACCACGGCGGGCGAGACGGTCCGCAAGGGCCAGCCCCTGCTCGTGCTGGAGGCCATGAAGATGGAGCACGTGATCGCCGCACCGCACGACGGCGTGGTCGCCGAACTGCGGGCCACCGCCGGCGCCACCGTCGCGATGGAGGACCTGCTGGTCGTGGTCGCCCCGGTCGAGGACACCGCGGCCGCGCCGGCCGCCGCCTCCGTCGAGCCCGCGGAGGTGCGGTCGTGACCGCCCCCGCCCCCGCCCCCGCCCCGGCCCCGGCCCCCGCCCGCGAGCCCGACGCCCTCGATCTGGGCCTGCCCGATCCGGTCCGCGCCGCCGGGCTGCCCGAGGAGGTCCGGATCCACGAGGTCGGGCCGCGCGACGGCCTGCAGAACGAGAAGTCCCTGGTACCGGCCGAGGTCAAGGCCGAGTTCATCACCCGGCTCGCGGCGGCCGGCCTGCGCGCGGTCGAGACCACCAGCTTCGTTCACCCGAAATGGGTACCGCAGCTGGCCGACGCCGAGGAGCTGCTCCCCCGGCTCGCCGACCTGCCGGAGCGCCACCCCGGCCTGCGGCTGCCGGTGCTGGTGCCGAACGAGCGCGGCCTGGACCGCGCGCTCGCCCACCACGCCTCCGACATCGCGGTGTTCGCCAGCGCCACCGAGACCTTCGCCCGCCGCAACCTCAACCGCTCGGCGGACGAGGCCATGGCGATGTTCCGCCCGGTCGTGGCCCGGGCCGTCGAGGCCGGGGTCGCGGTCCGCGGCTACCTCTCGATGTGCTTCGGCGACCCGTGGGAGGGCCCCGTCCCCGTCGACCAGGTGGTCCGGTACGGCGTGCGGCTGCTGGAACTGGGCTGCGCGGAGCTGAGCCTCGGCGACACCATCGGGGTGGCCACCCCGGGCCAGGTCGCCGCCCTGCTGGCGGGCTTCGCCCGGGCCGGCGTCCCGGTCGACCGGCTCGCCGTGCACTTCCACGACACCTACGGCCAGGCGCTCAGCAACACCCTGGCGGCGCTGCGCGAGGGCGTCACCACGGTGGACGCCTCGGCGGGCGGCCTGGGCGGCTGCCCGTACGCGAAGAGCGCCACCGGCAACCTGGCCACCGAGGACCTGGTCTGGATGCTGCACGGGCTCGGCATCCGGACCGGCGTCGACCTGCGCGCCCTCGTCGCCACCAGCGGCTGGATGGCCGAGCGCCTCGGCCGGCCGAGTCCCTCCCGCACCGTCCAGGCGCTGCTCGGCGCCGCCCGGGGCTGACCCGGGCCCCGCTTCCGGCGCCGGCCGCCCTGTGGTCCGGCCGGCGCCGTCCACCACGTTCATCGTTCGACGTCCATCCCTCAATCGCACCGTGCGACCGTCATACCGTCCGACGGGCGCCGGTCAACCCGCTCACGTCCGCGGCCGACCCGGCCGGGCGCCAGGAGGATCACCGTGTTCGACCACCGGCTCAGCAACGAGTACGAGGAACTGCGACGCACCGTCGCCGAGTTCGCCCAGGACGTGGTGGCGCCGAAGATCGGCGAGTACTACGAGCGGGAGGAGTTCCCCTACGAGATCGTCCGGGAGATGGGGCGGATGGGGCTCTTCGGCCTGCCCTTCCCGGAGGAGTACGGCGGCATGGGCGGCGACTACTTCGCCCTCGGCATCGCCCTGGAGGAACTCGCCCGCGTGGACTCCTCGGTGGCGATCACCCTGGAGGCCGCCGTCTCGCTCGGCGCGATGCCGATCCACCGGTTCGGCACCGAGGAGCAGAAGCGCGAGTGGCTGCCCCGGCTGACCTCCGGCGAACTCCTCGGCGCCTTCGGGCTCACCGAGCCGGAGGGCGGCTCGGACGCGGGGGCCACCCGCACCACGGCGCGCTACGACGAGGCCACCGACGAGTGGGTCATCAACGGCACCAAGTGCTTCATCACCAACTCCGGCACCGACATCACGGGCCTGGTCACCGTCACCGCCCTCACCGAGCCGATCGCTCGTTCGAGTGAAGAAGGCGAATTCCGCTCGCCTGTGCGGGAGATCTCCTCCATCATCGTGCCCACCGGGACCCCCGGCTTCCAGGTCTCGAAGAAGTACTCGAAGGTCGGGTGGAACGCGTCCGACACCCGCGAACTGTCCTTTACCGACTGCCGTGTTCCCGCGGCCAACCTGCTGGGCGAGCGTGGCCGAGGCTACGCCCAGTTCCTGCGGATCCTCGACGAGGGCCGCATCGCGATCGCGGCCCTGGCCACCGGCCTGGCCCAGGGCTGTGTCGACGAGTCCGTGAAGTACTCCGGCGAGCGCCGGGCCTTCGGCCGGCCGATCGGCGCCAACCAGGCCATCCAGTTCAAGCTTGCCGACATGGAGCTGCGCGCCCACACCTCCCGCCTGGCCTGGCGGGACGCCGCTTCCCGGCTGCTGCACGGCGAACCGTTCAAGAAGGAGGCCGCGATCGCGAAGCTGTACTCGTCCGAGGCCGCCGTCGACAACGCCCGCGAGGCGACCCAGATCCACGGCGGGTACGGCTTCATGAACGAATTCCCGGTCGCCCGCTTCTGGCGCGACTGCAAGATCCTGGAAATCGGGGAGGGCACGTCTGAAGTCCAGCGCATGCTCATCGCCCGGGAGCTCGGCGTCAATTCGTGACGGCCGGTTCGTGACGGCCGGTTCGTGACGGTCAGTTCATGACAGTCAGTTCATGACTGCCACTGCCTGGCGGCCACCTCCTGAGCCGCACTCCCCGGGGCGACGCAGCACTCGACGCAAAGCTCGACGCGACGCTGAGTGCACCACGCAACCCGACCTGCCGCGAGGCGAGTTGGGCAGCCGGTGCGGCAGAGGAGGCATCAGGAGGACCAGTCAGTCGGCGACTTCGGGAGAAGCCGCAGGAACCCGGACCTCAGGGGATCACGATCACCGGGCGGTTGGCCCGCCGCGCCAGCCGCCCGGAGACCGAGCCGAAGATCTTGCCGAGCAGGCCGTGCGTCGTGCCGACGACGATCGCGTCGGCCGCGTACTCACGGCCGACCTCCTCGATCTCGTGGCAGATGTCCCCGCCGCGCTCGATCAGGACCCACGGCACCCCGGTCAGGAAGTCCGCGCAGGCGAGTTCCAGGCCGAGGACCTCGGTCCGATGGTCGGGAAGGTCGACGAAAACAGGCGGCTCGCAGCCGGCCCAGACCGTGGCCGGCAGGCGGTTGGCGACGTGCACGATGACCAGGCCGCACTGCGAACGGCGCGCCATGCCGACGGCATAGGCGAGGGCGCGCTCGCTCGACAGTGAGCCGTCGAAGCCGACCACCACGCCGTGCTGGAACACCGGGTCGAGGGACGGCGCCGGGGTGTCCTGCCCGGCCGGTTCGGCATGCCTGCCCAGCGGACCGGCCGCGCCGGAGTCCGTCCCCGGACGCTCGGCGCCTGGGCCCAGCCGGCCCGTCATAGGAGACCTCGCGGGGTCGCTCGGGGACTCACCACGCCGCTGGCGGGGCCCTGGGCGGTCACGGCGCGCCAGGCTGCCCCGGCGGGCGAGGCCGCGCAGAGCGCGCGCGAAGCCCTGGGGGCCGTCGAGGCCCGCTCCGGGCTCCTCCGGCTCTCCTGGTTCCCTTGGCTGTACGGCGTCGGCCCTCCGGTCCGTCCCGGCCGCCCCGTCCGTCCGGGCGTCGGCCTCCGCGACGGCATCGGCCCGCTCGCGGTCCGCCCGTCCGGCCGGGATGCGCCCCGGGGCCTCGGCGTGAGCATCGACTTCGGTGTGCGCGTCGACGTGCCCGTCGGCAGTCCCGACCGCGCTGTCATCCGCGCCGCCGTCCGTACGGCCGTCCGTACGGCCGTCGCGCTGCCCGCCGTCGTCGACATCGCCGACGATGGAGCGGTCGCCTCCGCTTCCGCCGTCGCCTCGGCGGTCCGCACGAACGTCGGCCCGGCCGTCCGGGCGATCGGAGGCAGGCCCACCGGCAGGACCCACACTGCGGGATGCGTCCGGATCAACCGGTCGGGGAGGCTCAAAACCAGCCATGGCTCACGGCTCTTCGATGGAGAGGGGCCGACAGGAGAGGAGAACAACGCTGCCCGGGCAGCAGGCCCGCCCACGGGATGACGTCGGTCTGCGACGCGCAGCACCGTATGTGACCTGTTCCTTTCAGAGTACGACGGGGCATGGGGCCCAGCCCAGCGGCGAAGCCCCGGAGCGACGTTGTTCCCGCGAAAGAGGGATGCGCCCGCCGAGGCCGTGCGCCCCGTCCACGAGCGATCGCGCCCCCTTCGGAAAGGAGGTTCCCTGGAGCTTGACTGAGTGGACCGGGCGACGCAACAGCCCCCCGGGACACCGTGACCGGACTGTCATGGATCGGCGACGATCCGTTGCGGGGTGTCGCGAACCGTGACGTCCGAGCGGCCCCGACAGCCGCAGCCGTTCCGGGCGCCACCGCCCGCCACAGGCCCGCGGAGGCCGTTTCGGCCACTCCCTACGGCTTCGCGACGCCGTGTGGCATTTGCCAGGTGCATAGGCGCCACCGCTGGCACCATGCTCGGCATGCCCCTGCTCCTGTTCGACCTCGACAACACCCTGTTGCCCCGGGACGCCGCCTACCGGGCCTGGGCGCAGGACTTCCTGTCCGAACACGACCTCCCACCCGGCGACCTCGACTGGTTCGTCACCCTCGACGGCGGCGGCTACGTACCGCGCAGCACCGTACTGTCGGCGGTCCGGCGGCGCTACGGCCTGGACGTCTCCGCCGACTTCCTGTCCGCCCACTACCGACGCGGCATCAACTCCCACATCCACTGCCCGCCCCACCACATCGAGGCGCTGCGGGCCGCCCGGGCGGCGGGCTGGACGCTCGGGATCGTCAGCAACGGCGGCACCGGGCCGCAGTTGGAGAAGATCCGGCGGACCGGGCTGGGTCCGCTGGTCGACGGCTGGGTCATCTCCGAGGAGGCCGACTGCCTCAAACCCGACCCGTTGATCTTCGAGATGGCCGCGCAGCGGTGCGGCATCGTGCCCACCGGGGACTGGGCCGCCCACACCTGGATGATCGGGGACCACGCGCCCGCCGACATCGCCGGCGCCGAACTGGCCGGGCTGCGCAGCGTCTGGCTCCACCACGGCCGGCCGTGGGCGGAGAACGGCTACCGGCCGACGCTGAAGGCCGCCGGTCTGCCGGAGGCCGTCGGACAGGTGCTCGCCGCACGGAACGCGCCCTCGCCCCGACCGGGCGTCCACTCCGGCGGGCCGTTCCGGAAGGCGGCGGGCGGGTCGGACCGCGCGACGGCATCGGTCGGCGCACGGTCCGGCGCACGTCCCGCGGCAGCCGCCCTGAACGGCCCGGGTGCACCCGTTCCCGCGAACGGCGGGACACCCGGCGAACTCGTTCCCGCAGGCGGGCCGGGTGTCCGAAACCGATCCGGCGGGTTTGCCGTGATCGCCGAGGCCCGCACGGAGACCGCAGCCGGTCCCGGACCCCGGGCGTGCGGCGGGCCGGGCCCGACCGCGGTGTCGGCCGCCCAGTAGCGGCGACCCGTCCGCCCGCTCCCCACGGCGGTGCGGACCCCGACGCCCCGGGGCGCCCTAGGAACCCTCACCCTCGGCCCCGAACGCCGACCGGAAGCCCAGCCACACGCCCCGCTACGCCACACCACACCCCGCCGCACCACGCGGCCCCCGTCACACCCCCGCCGCCGGCCCGCCCCCGTTCCCCGTTCCCCGTTCCCCGTTCCCACCGTTCCCCCGTCCCGCGCTCCCTCGCCTCCGCCGACGTACGAGTCCGACAGGCCGACGCCCGTTCGGCGGACCCGAGTTCGGACGGAGGCGGTCCGGGACAACCGGGCCATCCGCGCGCCCGCGCCGCCGTCCCTCCTCTACTCCCCCGGCTCCGCCGACGTACGAGTCCACCAACAGGTCCGCGCCCGCTCGACGAAACCGAGCTTGCGGTAGAGCGGTTCACCGAGAGCGGTGGCGACCAGGGTGGCCGGGCGGTCCGGGTGCGCGTGCGCCAGGGCGGTCCGCAGGACGGCGCCGGCCACTCCCCGGCCGCGCTGGTCGGGCAGGGTCGCGACCCAGTACACGCCGGTGGCCCGGCCGTCGTCACAGGTGAGGCAGGTGCCCGCCGGCACGCCGTCGACGCGGCCGAGCCAGGCCCGCCAGCCGGGTACGTCCAGTAGTCCCGCCGGGAGGGCCTCGCCGCGCACCCAGGGCTGCCGGGCGGGCAGCGGGAAGCCCTCCACGATCGTCCGCTCGACCATCGCGAAGGTGTCGCCGTCCAGCGCCTCATCGACCGTCAGGACACCTTCCCCGCGCGCTTCCGGAACCGCGGGCAGGGCGGCGGGCGTGTCCTCCATCGGGCCCGGGTCCCGGACCATCACCGCCATGAGCGGCATCCGGGAGGCCCCGAGGCCGGAGAGGTCGAGTCCGCCGTACGGGTCCTCCACCGTGCAGCGCACGGTCGACCACTCGGCGAGGAGGTCCGCCAACTCCCCTTCCAGGGCGGCCGGTTCGTCGTAGGGGCGAGTCACCACGATGCGGTGCGCGTCGTCGGGGGTGCGGGCGCACCGGACGGCGGTCAGGCCCGGCCTGGTCCGGGACTGCCAGCCGTGGACGCGGGCCTGGGCGAGCCAGAAGGCGGCGGCGTTGTCGTTGGCCCGTTCGAGCCGGCGGTGGGTGTTCACGGCAGGACCGTAGCCCGGCCGTCCGGTTCCCGGTTCGGCCGTCTCAGGCTTGGCCGGATGAAGCCTGGGAGGCGCACGACTTCTCCCTGTGCGCCCCCTCGTGCACCGTCGACTTTCGGTCAATTTCGCACCGATCCCTCCCGCTTGGGCAAATCCGCAGCCCAGACCTGCCGGCCGGGCATGCCGGAGCCGGGCGCCCCGGGAGTGGTCCTGCGACAACCAGCCACCGTTGCCCCGGCCCTCTTCCCAGAAAGGTCGACGGGTGCCACGCTTCGTGATCGAATGCATCACGCCAAATTGCCATGTCGACATAGCGTCGGATGGTGAACTTGTCACAACGGCAACGGTCCACCCGATAGATTTCGATCTTGGCGAGCAGTGCCGCACCACCCACACCACACCACCGAGGGGGCTTGAGCGCCTTGAGCAGGGTGAGCAGGAGCGACGCGGGTCCTGACAGCGGCCAGGCGGCGGCCGGCAGCACAGGTCGGCCCGCGAGAAGCACCGGCACCTCCACCACCACCCGCACCTCCGGCACCCCGGGCGCCGCCTCGTACTCCTCATACCCAGCGGCGCCCTCCCCCGGGACGGGGCCCGGCTTCGGCCCCGGCGCGAACCCGGCCGGCGTCGAGCACGGCGCGGCGGCGTCCTACGGAGGCCACCCGCAGCACGGGGGGCAACCGCACGGGGGCCAGTCGTCCTTCGGCGGGCCGGCCTTCGGCGGACAGTCCGTCAGCCGAGGAGGTGTCAGTCCCGGCCAGACCTACGGCGGCGAGCACCCGGGCCATTCCGGCCATCCGGGCCACCCCGGCTACGGAGGCCATGCCGGTCACCCCGGCCACCCCAGTCACCTCGGCCACCCCGGCTACGGCGGCGCCCCTGGCCTGAACGGTGCCCCCGGACCCGCCTCCGGTCCGGGCGGCGGTCCGCTCGGCGGGCTCGCGCTCGGCACCGCTTCCGGCCACGGCCCGCTCGGCCACGGCGGGCCCGGCGCGAACGGCTCCCCGACCCCGGTGACGGCCTCCGCCCCGCGCAAGCTGTCCGGCCGGCGCCGCAGGGAGACCGTCGCGGTCCTGATCTTCGGCGGCGCCCCGATCTTCGAGAGCTCCATCCCGCTCTCCGTCTTCGGCGTCGACCGCCAGGACGCCGGGGTCCCCCGCTACCGCCTCCTGGTCTGCGCAGGGGAGGACGGTCCGCTGGCCACCACCGGCGGTCTGACCCTCTCCGCCCCGTACGGCCTGGAAGCACTCGCCCGGGCCGGCACGATCGTCGTACCGGCCTGGCGCTCGATCTCCCAGCCGCCACCGGTCGAGGCGATCACCGCCCTGCGCAAGGCCCACCACGAGGGCGCGCGGATCATCGGGCTCTGCACCGGTGCCTTCGTCCTGGCGGCCGCCGGTCTGCTCGACGGCCGCCCGGCGACCACCCACTGGATGTACGCGCCGACGCTGGCCAAGCGCTACCCACGGGTCCACGTCGACCCCCGCGAGCTGTTCGTCGACGACGGCGACGTACTCACCTCGGCCGGCACCGCGGCCGGCATCGACCTGTGCCTGCACGTGGTGCGCAGTGACCACGGCGCCGAGGCGGCCAACGCGCTGGCCCGCCGCCTGGTGGTGCCGAGCCGCCGCGGTGGCGGAGGACAGGCCCAGTACATCGATCAGTCTTTACCGGAGGAGATCGGCAACGACCCGCTGGCCGAGGTGGTCACCTGGGCGCTGGAGAACCTCAACCAGCAGTTCGACGTCGAGGTGCTGGCGGCTCGCGCGTACATGAGCCGGCGCACCTTCGACCGGCGGTTCCGCACGCTCACCGGCAGCGCGCCGCTGCAGTGGCTGATCACCCAGCGGGTGCTCCAGGCGCAGCGGCTGCTGGAGACCTCGGAACTGTCGGTGGACGACGTCGCGCGCCGTTGCGGGTTCCGTTCGCCGGTGGCGCTGCGCGGGCACTTCCGCCGCCAGCTCGGGGTCTCCCCGGCGGCGTACCGGACCAGCTACCGGTCCCGCCGTCCCGGGCAGCAGCCGCCCGCGCCGACCGGCGCGCTCGGCGACCTGCGGCTGTCCGGAGCGCTGCCGCACCCGGCGGCCGGGGCGGTCGCCCCGGTGGGCGGTCCGCTGTTCGGCGGGGCGCACGGCGTGCCGTCGGGCCAGCCGTTCCCGGCCGGTCCGGGGGCGCCCGTGCCGGTCGGGCCGCACGGTCAGCACGCGGGGCCGGGCGGTCACGGGCAGCCCGGCGGGTTCGGTCCGGGCCAGGCCGGGACGCCGGTCGGCCAGGGGTACCACGCCCGCGCCGGTCAGCCGTACCCGCACCAGCAGGCCACGCAGCAGTCGCACCCCGGGCAGCAGGGTGCGGCAGGCCGCGGGCCGGTGCGGCCGCCGGTGGTTCCGCCGCAGGCCGGGCCGGGGGCGGGGGCCGGGCGGCCGCCGCGCACCGCCGAGCACGCGGCGGCCGAGGACGGCCTCCCGCAGCCGGGAGCCCGCGGCCAGGGCCAGGGGCACCGGAGCCAGGTCGAACGGCTCGCGGACGAGCCGGGTGCGGCCGGCCGCGGTCACACCTCGGCCGCCGGACGGCTGTCGGCTCCGGGCGGGCAGCCGGGCTCCGGCCAGGGTGAGCTCCGCGGTCGCCAGGCGCGGACTCCGCAGGTCCGTGCCCAGGCCGGCCGCCCCGTGGCCGAGACCGTCCGGGCGGGCGAGACCGTCCGGGCGGCGCGCGACACCCGGACCGGACGGGACGGCCTCGCGGCCCGGACCGGCCGGGAGGGCGAGCGTCCGGACGGCCACGCCCCGCACGACGGGCCGGCGGAGCACCCGGCCGAGGCGCCCCGCTCCGCCCCACCGGTCCCCGCCGCGCGTGATCGCGCCGTAGGGTGAGTTGCGTGAATGACCGTTTGGTATGGATCGACTGTGAAATGACTGGCCTCGACCTCGACCGGGACGCCCTGGTCGAGGTCGCGGTGCTGGTGACGGACTCCGAGCTGAACATCCTCGGCGAGGGTGTGGACGTCATCATCCGGCCACCGGCGGAGGCGCTGGAGACCATGCCCGAGGTGGTGCGCGCGATGCACACCGCCTCCGGGCTGCTGGAGGAGCTGGAGCAGGGCGTGACCCTGGCCGAGGCCGAGGAGCGGGTGCTCGCCTACGTGCGCGAGCACGTGCCGGAGGCCGGGAAGACCCCGCTGTGCGGCAACTCGGTGGCCACCGACCGAGGCTTCCTGGCCCGGGACATGCCGGCCCTGGAGAAGCACCTGCACTACCGGATCGTGGACGTCTCCTCGATCAAGGAGCTGGCCCGCCGCTGGTACCCGAAGGCGTACTACAACAGCCCGCCGAAGGGCGGGAACCACCGGGCGCTCGCCGACATCCGGGAGAGCATCGACGAACTGCGGTACTACCGCGAGGCGGTGTTCGTCCCGCAGCCCGGACCGGACGCCGACACCGCGCGGGCGATCGCCGGGAAGTACCAGGCCCCGACGGACTGACCCCGACGGGCTTCCCCGACGGGCTTCCCCGACGGACCGGCCCCGACGGGCCGACTCCGGGGCCTGCCCGAAAGCCGGAGGGGGTGCCCGCGTTCGCCGGACGGAAACCCTGGCGCGAGCACCCTCTCGGATCCTGTAGAGTTCTTCTTGTCGGAACGGGAACGCGAGAGCGGGAACGGGCCGGACAGATGGTGGGTGTAGCTCAGTTGGTAGAGCACCTGGTTGTGGTCCAGGTGGCCGCGGGTTCGAGTCCCGTCACTCACCCCAGAGCCTGAGGGGCCGATCTCTTCAAGAGATCGGCCCCTCAGGCGTTTTCGCGTTCCCTCAGTCGCACGCCGCCTCAGTTGCGCGCCCCTCACGTCCGGATGTGCGCCGCCTCACACGTGCCCGGCGGTCCGGCTCTGCCGTCACCCCCTGCCGCAGGAAGCTACCGACAAGTAACATCATCGCCATGACCACTCCCACGATCGGCCAGATGCTCGACTCCACCGTGCCGATGGCGCACACCCTGAAGCTCGAGTACCTGGAGACCACTCCGGAGCGCGCCGTGCTCCGGCTGCCCGACCAGCCCGCGTACCACAACCACGTCGGCGGCCCGCACGCCGGCGCGATGTTCACGCTGGCCGAGTCCGCGAGCGGCTGCATCGTGCTCGCCGCCTTCGGCGACCAGCTGTCCCGGGCCGTGCCGCTCGCCGTGAACGCCGAGATCGCCTACAAGAAGCTCGCCATGGGCGAGGTCACCGCCACCGCCGTGCTCGGCCGCCCGGCCGCCGAGGTCGTCGCCGAGCTGGACGCCGGCGGCCGCCCCGAGTTCCCGGTCACCGTCGAGATCACCCGCGCCGACGGCGCCGTCACCGGCGTGATGACGGTCACCTGGACCCTGCGCCCCAACTCCTGACCGCCACGCGGTCGGTGGCCCCGGGAGCGCCGTCCCGGGGCCACCCGAACGATGACTTTCCGTGACGACGGACGGGGCACCGGGCGTGACCTCACCGCCCGGCTGCTCGTTCTCGATTCACGTGCGAGCCAATCACGCGACCAAGCCCCAGGAACCCGCCCCCCGCGGCGTCGCCGGTGCCCGCCGCGGGTTCGCCCGGTGGCTGCCCCGTCCCCGCGCTGCCGCGGCCGCGGGGGCCCTGCTCGCGCAGCTCTGGGGCTTCGGCGCCCCCGCGGCGTGCGCGGCCTCCACCGACCCGGCGCGGCACCCGTCCCGGCCCGCCGTCCGCCTCGCCCCGAACGGCGCGCCGACGCTCGGCCGGCCGCTGCTCGACGGACCCGCACTCGACGGGCAGTCAGCCGCACGCCCCGGGGGCTCGGGGCCG
>NZ_JBHUAF010000127.1:0-20751 GCF_042789895.1 Kitasatospora sp. NPDC056783 | reverse complement strand
GTCCAGTGGTCGATGGTGGCACCCGGGACCGCGCAGGCCGGACGTACCTACCGGCGGGTACCGCCGGGTGCCGCTACAGGTAGGGGCCGGAGCGGATGCCGCGGCCCTGGCCCGGATCCTCCTCGTCCACCTCACCGCTGTGCAGACCGGGCGGCAGCGCCCGGCGCATCTGCTCCAGCTGGGCCCGCGCCGCCATCTGCTGCGCGAACAGGGCGGTCTGGATGCCGTGGAACAGGCCCTCCAGCCAGCCGACCAGCTGGGCCTGGGCGATCCGCAGCTCGGCCTCGGTCGGGATGGTGTCGTCGGTGAACGGCAGCGACAGCCGCTCCAGCTCGGCGACCAGCTCCGGGGCCAGCCCGAGTTCGAGCTCCTTGATCGAGCTGGCGTGGATGTCCTTCAGCCGGACCCGGCTCGCCTCGTCGAGGGGCGCCGCCCGGACCTCCTCCAGCAGCTGCTTGATCATGCTGCCGATCCGCATGACCTTCGCCGGCTGCTCGACCATCTCGGTCACCGGGAGTTCACGCGGTACGTCGTCCTCGTCGTCCCCGCCCCCTGCCGCGCCGGCGAACCCCTGGCCCACGGGCAGCCCGTCCGGTCCGACGATCAGCACCTTCTGGCCGTCCTGCGACTGCCCGCCGGTGGCCCGGAAGGGCTCCTGCGACGGGCGCTCGTTCATCGGATTCGTCATGAACGACATTCTCCCTCACTGGGGTTGTCCGGGCGGAAGCCCCCGGTCGTCCCGCCGTCCCGCGACACCCCGTGACGAAGGCGTGCCCCCGGACCCCCTGCCCGGAACCGCTCCCGGACCCACACCGGATCTCCACGGCCGGACGGCCGGACAGCCGACCGGAGGCGCCGCGGCTCAGCCCCTGCGCAGCCGCAGCCCGATCAGTCCCAGACCGCAGCCGATCAGCCCCAGACCGACGCCCAGCGGGAGCTGGGTGGTGGAGGCGTCCTGCCAGCGGGCGGGGAAGAGCACCGGCACCGGGGCGGCGACCGCCACGGGCTGTCCGACCGGTGCCACGGGGGTGCCCGGGGCCGCGGTGTCCGGCGCGGCGGTGTCCGGAGCCGCCGGGTCCGGCGCGGCGGCCTCGCCGGGGGCCCCGGCGACCGCGGCGTCGCCGCCGCTCTCCGGCTGGTCGGCGTCGACGCCCTGGTCCGGGCCCTGTTCGGGAGCCTGTTCGGGGGCCTGCTCGGGGGCCTGCTCGGCGGTCCGGTCCGGCACCTGCTCCGGAGCCCGCGCCACGGCGGCGTCGGAGCGCTCGGGCAGCGAGGCCGGGCGGTGGCGGTGGGCCCGGGGGAAGTCGCCGTCCGGGTACGGACGCGGCGCCGACCGCCACGGCCGCCCGTCCGCCGACCGGGAATCCGGCTCGGCGTCGCTCCCGGCGTCGGCCTCCGCACCGGGATCGGCGCTCGCCCCCGCCCCCGGGAACGCCCCTGGCCCCGGGAACGCCCCCGGCAGCTGGAACGCCGTCGGCGAGGGCAGCGCCACCGCCGCCGAAGCGGCGGCCAGCGGAAGCGCGAGCCCCAGCACGGCCGCCGCCAACAGCCGCTGGGCGCGGCCCGGTGCGGAGCGGCGGGGGGTACGACGGCGGTGCGGCGCGACGGGCAGCGGCCCGAGGGATGCGTGCGGTGATGCGGCCACGGTCGGAATCCTTCCGACGGCCGACGGCGCCCGGGGGCGGGATCGGCGGCGGGACTGCTCCGGACCAGGCTCGCACGCCCCGACCGTCACGGCATGTCGGGCGATCCGCGCCCTCGCGCGCCGCCGCCCCGCCACCGGGCCCCGGTGCTCAGGCCCGCAGCACGACCTTCCCGACCTGCTCCCCGCGCTCCAGCACCCGGTGCGCCTCGGCCACCTCGGCCAGCGGCAGCACCCGGTCCACCACCGGCTTCACCACCCCGGACTCGACCAGCGGCCACACGTGCTCCCGCACCGCCGCCACGATCGCCGCCTTCTCGGCCAGCGGCCGCCCGCGGAGGTTGGTGGCGATCACCGCCGCGCGCTTGCGCAGCAGCGCGTTGAGGTCGAGCTCGCCCTTCACCCCGCCCTGGAGGCCGATGATCACCAGCCGCCCGTTGACCGCCAGCGCGTCCACGTTCCGCTGGAGGTACTTGGCGCCCATGATGTCCAGGACCACGTCCGCCCCGGCCCCGCCGGTGGCCTCCCGGAGCACCTCGACGAAGTCCTGCTCGCGGTAGTCGATCAGGATGTCCGCGCCCAGCTCGGCGCAGCGCGCCAGCTTCTCCGGGCCGCCCGCGGTCACCGCGACCCGGGCGCCGACCGCCTTGGCCAGCTGGATCGCCATGGTCCCGATCCCGCTCGCGCCGCCGTGCAGCAGCACCGTCTCGCCGGGCCGCAGGTGGGCGGTGAGGAAGACGTTGGACCACACCGTGCAGGCGACCTCCGGCAGCGCCGCGGCCTGCTCGGCGGACAGCCCGGCGGGCAGCGGCAGCAGCTGCCCGGTCGGCACCGCGACCAGCTGCGCGTAGCCGCCGCCGGCCAGCAGCGCGCACACCTCGTCGCCGACCGCCCAGCCGGACACCCCGGGCCCGAGCGCGACGATCCGCCCGGCGCACTCCAGCCCCGGATAGGGCGAGGCGCCGGGCGGCGGGTTGTAGGAGCCCTGCCGCTGGAGCAGGTCGGCCCGGTTGACGGCGGTGGCCGCCACCTCCACGAGGACCTCGCCCTCGCCGGGCACGGGGTCGGGCACCTCGGCCCAGACCAGTGCCTCGGGACCGCCGGGTACGGGAATCGTCATCGCATGCATGCCCCGAACCTACTGCGGGTCAGGGCGCTCGCGGGCGCGGCTCAACCGGCCGGGGTGACTCCGCTGGACTTGATGACGATCACCCGGTCGGTGAGCTGGAGCACCGCGGCCTCCGGCTCGGTGTAGTTGAGCACCCGCCGGCCCCGGACCACGGCGACCACCAGGTCCGCGCAGTCGCGCGGGCTGTGCCCGGCCTCGGCCCGGGTGACCGGCCGTTCCACCACGTCCAGCCCGTTGCCGTACGTCAGCAGGTCCTCCATCACCGCCCCGGCGTGCGGGCTGAGCATCGACAGCCCGAGCAGCCGCCCCGCCGAACTGGAGCTGGTGACCACCACGTCGGCGCCGCTCTGCCGCAGCAGCGGCGCGTTCTCGTCCTCCCGGACGGCGGCGACCACGGTGGCGGCCTTGTTCAACTGGCGTGCCGTCAGCGTGATCAGCACCGCGGTGTCGTCCCGCTCCGGCGCGACCACCACCCGCGCGGCGTTGGGCAGCGCGGCCCGGATCAGGGTGTCGGTGCGGGTGGCGTCGCCGACCACCCCGACCAGGCCGTCCCGCGCGGCGTGGTCGATCACCTTGCGCTGCGGGTCGACGACGACGATCTCCTCCTTCTTCACCCCCTGTCCGAGCAGGGTGTCGACGGCGCTGCGGCCCTTCGTCCCGTAGCCGATGACGACGGTGTGCTCGCGCACGGTGGACCTCCAGCGGTTCAACCGCCATTGCAGGCGGGTCCGTTCGGTGAGCACCTCCAGGGTGGTACCGACCAGGATGATCAGGAACACCACGCGCAGCGGGGTGACCACGAGGATGTTGGTGAGCCGGGCGCTGTCGCTGTACGGGGTGATGTCGCCGTACCCGGTGGTGGAGAGCGTCACGGTGGCGTAGTACGCCGCGTCCAGGAAGCTGAGCCCGCCGCCGGCGTTGTCGTTGTAGCCGTCCCGGTCGACGTACACGATCAGCGTGGTGGCGACCAGCACGGCGAGCGCCAGCAGCAGCCGGGAGCCGACCTGCCGGACGGCGGGATCGGCCCGCCGGGCGGGCAGCACGATCCCGGCGTCCGCCCACGGTTCGGTGCCGGGCGCCAGGTTGCGCTTCAGACGGTTCACGGCACCTCCAGCAGTTCGACCGTCTCGCCCGCCGCCGCGCCGCCGGGCGGCACCACCGCCAGCGCCTCGGCCCGGGCGAGCCCGCGCAGCATCGCCGGCCCGTCGAAGGCCAGCGGCACGACGCCGTCGGCCGTCCGCCGGACCGGCTGGATCCGGGTGTCCGTCCGGTGCCCGGGCAGCGTCGCCGCGGCGGGCGCGAGGACGGGGGCACCGGCGGGCCGCCCGCCGCGCGCGTGCAGCAGCGGCAGGACGAGGGTGACCATCCCGGCGACGGCCGCCAGCGGGTTGCCCGGCAGGCCCACCAGGTGGCGGCCGCCGGGGAGTTCGGCGAGCAGCATCGGGTGCCCGGGCCGGACGGCCACGCCGTCCACCAGCAGCCGGGCGCCGGCCTCGGCGAGCGCCCGGTGCAGGAAGTCGACCGGTCCGGCGGCCGTGCCGCCGGTGGTGACCACGAGATCGGCGGCGGAATGCCGCAGCGCGTCCCGGAGCAGTGCGAAGTCGTCCCGGACGTACCGGACTTCGGCCGGGTCCGCGCCGGCCGCCCGCAGCCAGGGCGGCAGCAGCGGCCCGAGCGCGTCCCGGACCAGGCCCGGGCCGGGGACGCCGGTGGTGCGCAACTCGTCGCCCAGGACGAGCAGTCCGACCTCCGGGCGGCGGTGCACCGTCAGCCGGTCGTGGCCGCAGGCGGCGGCCAGGCCGAGCACGGCCGGTCCCACCGGCGTACCGGACGGCAGCAACTCCTCGCCCCGGCGGCACTCCTGGCCGCGCGGGCGGACGTCCTGGCCGGTGGTCAGCCGCCGCGGGCCGCGGTCGTGCAGCAGCGCGCCGTCCGGCCGGCCGTGCTCCCGGCGGAGCACCGCGGTGGCGCCGGGCGGCAGCTGGGCGCCGGTGGCGGTCTCCACGGCGGTGCCGTCGGCCAGCGGCGCCGGCTCGGTGCCGCCGGCCAGCACCCTCCCGGTGACCCGCCAGGGGCCGGGGCCGGCCACCGCCCAGCCGTCCATCGCGGAGGTGTCGAAGGCCGGCAGGTCGGTCAGCGCGCCGAGCGGCTCGGCGAGGGTGTGGCCGAGCGCCTCGGCCAGCGGGACCCCGACCCCGGGCAGCGGGCGCGACCCGGCCCGGCGAGCGGTCTCGCGGGCCCGGGACCAGCTCGGCAGGACGGGAGCGGACGGTGCGGCCACGGTGGTCTGCCCGACCGCGCTCACGACTCGCCCGGCGCGTCGACGGCGCCCCACCGCTCGGCGAGGACCTCGGTCCGCCGGGTCGCCTCGGCGACGGCCTCCGCCCCGCCGCCCCGCTGGGCGGCCGCGTAGCCGATCAGGAAGGCGGTCAGCGGCGCGGCCGGCCTGGCCACTCCGTGCGCGACCACCCGGGCCGCGTCGAGCAGACCACGGACATCCACGTCCAGGTCGATCCCCAGGTCGGCCTTGACCTCGGCGATCCAGTCATCCAGCGTGCGCTCCATGCGCCCATGCTGCCCGATGGGTGGTTTCCCCGGGCTGTTGGCCCCGTGTGCGGCGCGCGTCGTTTCGCTCACACGCCGGTGGCGGTGGCGGTGAGGTCCTACCGGTGGTCGCGCTCGCGGGCCTGCTCCAGGTCCTCCCAGGTGTCGCAGTCGTAGGCGACCTGGTCGGTGTCGGCCACCCGCGGCCCGCTCAGTCCGCCGAGGAAGCGCCGCAGCGACTGGCCCGCCGGGTCGCCGAGTTCGACCAGCGCGGCGCGCAGCGCGGCGGTCCGGTAGGCGGCGGCGAGCGGCTGGTCGCGGCCGCCCGCGTCGACCAGGACGGCGGCGTCCCCGAGTGCCCCGGCCTCGTCGAGGGCGGTGACCAGCCGTTCCACCGTCCGCTGGTTCAGGAACGGCAGGTCGGCGGCGAGCAGCAGCACGGTGTCCGCGGTGACCAGGTCGAGCCCGGCCGCGACGGCGGCGACCGGTCCGCCGCCGGGCGGCCGCTCCCTGGTCCAGCGGACTCCGGTCCGCGCGGTCGGCCGGGCCGGACCGACCACGACGGTGGTCCGGGCGCCGGCGCAGGCGGCGAGCACCCGGTCGAGCAGGGTGGTCCCGCCGATGGTCAGGCCGGGTTTGTCGGCCCCGCCGAGGCGCCGGGCGGCCCCGCCCGCCGGGACGATCACGTCGTACGGCGTCATGGGGCCAGTATCCGCCCGCGCTACCGCGCCTCGGACTCCCCCTCGGGCCCGGACTCGGACTCGGGCTCGGGCTCGGGCTCGGGCTCCGACAGCGACTCCGGCTCGGCCTGCGGCCCGGGCCTCGGCTCGGCCGCGCGGGCGGTGTTGGCGGTCGCGCCCAGCGACAGGAAGGCGGGCAGGGTCAGCTCCCCGTACCGCTCGTTCATCGCCGTGACCAGCGCCTCACGGTCGTCCGGGTGCTCGGCCAGCAGCCGGTCGAAGTCCTGGAGGTACTCGCCGGTGAAGGCCAGCACCCGGGCGGCGTCGTCGCCCTGGTCCGGAGCCCGGTGGCCGGCGATCACTCGGTCCGCGCCGAGGTCGGCGATCCGGCCGAGGTTGTGCCCCCAGGTGGTGCGCTGGGCCGGGGTGGTGTCGGCGGTCCACAGGTGGGTGCCGTTGGCGACGAAGTCCCCGGCGATCACGGTGCGGATGCTCGGCACGTGGACGACCGTGGAGTCCCCGCAGTCGGCCTGGCCGAGCAGCAGGACGGGGATCACCTGGCGGTCCAGCATCAGCGGCTGCGGCAGCAGCGGGGCGGGGATCAGCGGGTGGTCCGGGATGTCGTCGCCGTACACCGGCTTCCACTGGGCGACCTTGGCGGCGACGGTGTGCCGGATCGCCTCGACCACGGCCGGGGCGGCCAGCAGCTGCGCGTCGGGGAAGAGCCGCAGCACCTCCTCGGCACCGAAGTAGTGGTCCGGGTGCTGGTGGGTGACCACGACGGCGAGCAGGCGCCGGCCCTTGCCCGCGACCCACTCGGCCAGCTGGCGACCGGCGCTGCGGGTCAGCTGGGCGTCCACCAGGATCGCGGTCCGCTCGCCCATGATCAGGGTGGAGGTGGCGAAGAAGGCCGACTCGGGGCCGGTGAAGACGGCGGTCTCCAGCGGCCGGGCCGGCTGCCCGGGCTCGGGCGGCACCGCGCCCGCGGCCGGCCGGGCCTGGGCACGCTCCGCGCCGGCGCTCTCCTCGGGCGGGGACGACGTCACGGGCTGCTCCCTCTGATCGGCGGTCTGATTACCTGCGCCCTACAGCATGGGAGTACCGGCGGCCGATTGCGCGGAAGGCGCGCCCGGTGGGGCGCGCCTCCGACGGAGGTCACACCGCGACGCGGGCGGCCAGTTCCTTGGCCCGGTGGGCGGCCTGCTCCAGCGCCTGCGCCTTGGACTCGACGGCCTTCGGGACGAAGTCGGCCATCGCCGGGACGGCGGCCGCCAAGGTGAGCTCGGGGACGATGAAGTCGACCTCCAGCCCGAGCATGCCGGTCAGCACCTTTTCCAGGTAGGTGGTGACGAACTCGTACGGCTCGCGCGGGGCGCCGGGCGCGTAGGAGCCGCCTCGGGAGGCGACCACGGTGACCGGGGTGCCCTTGGCGGAGGGCGCCTCACCGGCGGTGCGGCCGACCAGGATCACGTGGTCCAGCCAGGTCTTGAGGGTCGACGGGATCGTGAAGTTGTACATCGGGCTGCCGATCAGCACGGCGTCGGCCTGCTCCAGCTCGGCCATCACCTGCTCGCGCGGCGCGAAGGCGGCGGTCTGCTCGGCGCTGCGGGCCTCGGCGGGGGCGAATCCGGCGCTGATGCCGTGCACGTCGAGGTGCGGGAGGGGGTCGGCGGCGAGGTCCCGGTAGATCACCGTGCCCTCGGGGTGCTCGGCCTGCCAGGCGGCCCGGAAGGCGGCGGTGACCTCGCGGGAGACGGAGCCGTCGGCGACCGCGGAGGAGTCGAGGTGCAGGAGCGTGGGCATGGCAGGGCCTCCAGAGAATAAGTAGCTGCTGATTTCGCTGCAACTGCAAAGACAGTAGCAGCTTACTTTTCTACAGTCACTAGTAAGGGGTCGAGTAGGCTGGCCCCATGGCCGAGCACGAGGAAGTGACCGACGGAGTCCCGATCGCCACCGACGCGTGCGGTGCCGAGGCCCCCGGCCCGTGCCGCAACGTCGACCTGGCCCTCACCCGGGTGTTCGCCCTGCTCGGCAAGCGCTGGACCGGCATGCTGCTGGGCGTCCTCACCAACGGCGGCCCCGCGTACTTCTCCGAGCTGCGCCGCGCCGTCCCGGGCATCAGCGAGCGGATGCTCTCCGACCGGCTGACCGAGCTGGCCGAGGCCGGGCTGGTCGTCCGCGAGGTCGACGCCGGCCCCCCGCTGCGGGTCAGCTACCGGCTCACCGAGAGCGGCGTCGCGCTCAAGCCCGCACTCACCGAACTGGCGGTCTGGGCCGACCGCTACCTGCCGGAGAGCGTGCTCAGGAGCGGCTGCTGAGCCCCCGCGGACACCCCCGGCGCACCTCCCCCGGACATGCCGAAGGGCCCGTCCACCGGTTCGGCGGACGGGCCCTTCGGCCACTGACGGTTCGGTCGGTCAGCGCTTCGCGGCGCCCCCGCGCAGCTTCGCCAGCCGGTCGGTGACACCCCAGGTGGTCACCCGCCACAGCGCCTCGACCACGATGTTGCGGCTCATCTTGGAGGCGCCCAGCTCACGCTCGACGAAGGTGATCGGCACCTCGGCGACCTTGAACCCGGCCTTCACCGTGCGCCAGGCCAGGTCGACCTGGAAGCAGTACCCGGCCGAGGCGACCTCGTCCATGCCCAGGCCCAGCAGGGTCTCCTTGCGGAACGCCCGGTAGCCGCCGGTGACGTCCCGGATCGGCACGCCCAGCATCAGCCGCGAGTAGGTCGAGCCGCCGCGGGAGAGCAGCAGCCGCGACTTCGGCCAGTTCACCACCCGGCCGCCCGGCACCCAGCGCGAGCCCAGCACCAGGTCGGCGCCGCGCAGCGCGCCCAGCAGCCGGTCCAGTTCCTCGGGCTGGTGCGAGCCGTCCGCGTCCATCTCGACCAGGACGTCGTAGCCGTTGTCGATGCCCCAGCGGAAGCCCGCGAGGTAGGCGGCGCCGAGGCCTTCCTTGCCCTTGCGGTGCATCACGTGGACCTGCGGGTCCTCGGCGGCCAGCTTGTCGGCCAGGTCACCGGTGCCGTCGGGGCTGTTGTCGTCGGCGACCAGCACGTGCACCTCGGGCACGGCGGCGCGGACCCGGCCGACGATCCGCTCGACGTTCTCCGCCTCGTTGTAGGTCGGGATGATCACCAGGACCTTGCCGAGATCAGCAAAACTCTGCTGGTTCACGGTCACGTACAAACCTCTCGGCCGATGACGGGGGGTCTCGGAACACCGGCGCCCGCACTCTGGAACGCGGCTCCACCGGCAGCCCGCCGGGGATCACCTCGGCCGACGGCTGCGCAGGGCGGAGACTACTGCGTCCTGGCATCCTACTACCGCACCGGGAACCACCGCTCCGGCCATGGCACTCCCACTGGATGCCCACCGTTTCCCCTTGGGTGACGCCGTTCGGCTAGGGTCGTTCCCTTGCCCGTGCCCGGACCGCCCGCACCGCCGGGCCCGCCCCGACGATCCCGACTCGGGACGTCCGGGGCCGCCCAGACAGCGAAGGAGTAGGACCGCGCGCATGGACAGGCTCGTCAACACCGTCCGCCCGTACGCCTGGGGGTCGCTCACGGCCCTGCCCGAGTTGCTCGGACAGCGGCCGACCGGTGAACCGCAGGCCGAGCTGTGGATGGGCGCCCACCCCGGCGCCCCGTCGCGCGCCGACCGCGGCACGGGCCCGCGCCGGCTGGACGAGCTGATCGCGGCCGACCCCGGGGGCGAGCTGGGCGCCGCGAGCGTGGCCAGGTTCGGCCCGACCCTGCCGTTCCTCTTCAAGGTCCTCGCCGCGGGCATCCCGCTGTCGATCCAGGCCCACCCGACGCTGGACCAGGCCCGGGCCGGCTTCGCCGCTGAGAACGCCCTCGGCATCCCGCCGGACGCTCCCGAGCGGAACTACCGGGACGCCAACCACAAGCCCGAGATGGTCTGCGCGCTGGGCGAGTTCGAGGGCCTCTGCGGCTTCCGCCGGCCGGCCGACGCGGCCCGGCTGCTGACCGCGCTCGCGGTGCCCGGGCTCGCCCCGGTGATCGACCGGCTGACGGCCGGCGGGGACACCTTCCGGCCGGGGGCCGGGGGAGAGTCCGAGGCGCTGCGCGGCGCCCTGACCGCCGCCCT
This sequence comes from Kitasatospora sp. NPDC056783, assembly GCF_042789895.1. Taxonomy (NCBI): domain Bacteria; kingdom Bacillati; phylum Actinomycetota; class Actinomycetes; order Kitasatosporales; family Streptomycetaceae; genus Kitasatospora; species Kitasatospora sp. NPDC056783. The sequence goes on along the minus strand of NZ_JBHUAF010000127.1, from coordinate 10,644 downwards.
CGCGCTGGACGAGGAGACCGTCCGGCGGACCGTCGAGGTGCTGGCGCTGACCGGTCCCGACGGGGAGTACGCGCCGTACGCCCGGATCGCCAAGGACTTCCCGGACGACCGCGGCGTGGTCGCCGGCATGCTGCTCAACCACTTCCGGCTGCGGGCCGGCGAGGCGCTCTACCTGGGCGCCGGGGTGCCGCACGCCTACCTGTCCGGCGTCTGCGTCGAGCTCCAGGCCAACTCCGACAACGTGCTGCGGGCCGGCCTCACCCCGAAGCACATCGACGTGCCGGAGCTGCTGGCGGTCGTGGTCTTCGAGGCCGGCGCCCCCGAGCCGGTGCGCCCGGTGCCGGTGGAGGGCACCGCGGGCGAGGAGCTCTACCCCGTCCCGATCGACGAGTTCCGTCTCTCCCGCTTCACGCTGGACGGCGTCGAGCGCGAGATCGACGGCCGCACCCCGCAGATCCTGCTCTGCACCCGGGGCACCGCCCGGCTCACCGCCGCCGACGGCACCGTGCTGGACCTGGCCCGCGGCCAGTCCGCCTTCCTCCCCGCCACCGGCGCCCCGACCCGCCTCTCCGGCACCGGCAGCACGCTCTTCCGCGCCACCGTCACCGTCTGACGCCCCCGGGACTCAGTCCCGGGTCATGTCGACGAAGCGCGAGTAGTGGCCCTGGAAGGCCACCGTGATGGTCGCGGTCGGACCGTTTCGGTGCTTGGCGACGATCAGGTCGGCCTCGCCCGCGCGCGGGGACTCCTTCTCGTAGGCGTCCTCGCGGTGCAGCAGGATGACCATGTCGGCGTCCTGCTCGATCGAGCCGGACTCGCGGAGGTCCGAGACCATCGGCCGCTTGTCGGTGCGCTGCTCGGGGCCACGGTTCAGCTGGGAGAGCGCGATGACCGGGACTTCCAGCTCCTTGGCCAGCAGCTTGAGGTTACGGGACATGTCCGAGACCTCCTGCTGGCGGTTCTCGGCCCGGCGGGAGCCGCCGGACTGCATCAGCTGGAGGTAGTCGATGACGATCAGCTTGATGTCGTTGCGCTGCTTGAGCCGGCGGCACTTGGCGCGGATCTCCATCATCGACAGGTTCGGCGAGTCGTCGATGAACAGCGGCGCCTCGCTGACGTCGGGCATCCGGCGGGCGACCCTGGTCCAGTCGTCGTCCGTCATGTTCCCGGAGCGCATGTGGTGCAGCGCCACCCGGGCCTCGGCGGAGAGCAGGCGCATGGCGATCTCGTTGCGGCCCATTTCGAGCGAGAAGATCACGCTCGGCAGCTTGTGGTGGATCGAGCAGGCCCGCGCGAAGTCCAGCGCGAGGGTGGACTTGCCCATCGCGGGACGGGCCGCGATGACGATCATCTGGCCGGGGTGCAGCCCGTTGGTGAGCTGGTCGAAGTCGGCGAAGCCGGTCGGCACGCCGGACATCTGGCCCTGGCGGGAGCCGATCGCCTCGATCTCGTCGAGGGCGCCCTCCATGATGTCGGCGAGCGGCGCGTAGTCCTCGTTGGTGCGCTGCTCGGTGACGGCGTAGATCTGCGCCTGGGCGGCGTTGACGATCTCGTCCACGTCGCCCTCGGCCGCGTAGCCCATGCCGGCGATCCGGGTGCCCGCCTCGACCAGCCGGCGCAGCACCGCGCGCTCGTTGACGATCTGGGCGTAGTACTCGGCGTTGGCCGCGGTCGGGACGGAGTTGACCAGGGTGTGGAGGTAGGAGGCGCCGCCGACGCGCTGGAGCTCGCCGCGCTTGGTCAGCTCGCCCGCCACGGTGATCGGGTCGGCCGGCTCGCCGCGGGCGTAGAGGTCGAGGATCGCGCCGTGGATCATCTCGTGCGCGGGCCGGTAGTAGTCGGCCGGCTTGAGCACCTCGACCACGTCGGCGATGGCGTCCTTGGAGAGCAGCATGCCGCCGAGGACGGACTTCTCGGCGTCCAGGTCCTGCGGGGGGACGCGTTCGAAGCCGTCCGTCCCGCCCTCGCCGCCGTCCTCGTCCCGGCGCTGCCAGCCGCCCTCCGGCCGGCCGCCCTTGCCGTCCTTCCGGAAGCCGCCCTTGAAGCCGTCGCCCTTCTGGAAGCCGTCGCGCTTCTGGAAGCCCTCGCGGCCGCCGTCCTGGCGCCCCTCGCCACGGCCGCGCGAGACCGGCAGCCGGTCCCCGGGGCCGTCCGGGAAGGGTGCGTCGGCGAAGGCGCCGGCCGGGAAGGGATCCTCGGCGGTCTGCCAGTCGTCCTCCGGCGGCGGGGCGTCGTGGTCGTCGTACTGGGGGCCGGTCACGCGTGTTCCCCGATCAGCGAGTGGTGCGAAGTTGGAGCGGGCCTTGCCGGTGGCTGGATGGAGCGGATCCGCTCCTCTTTGTACGCCACGGCCCCGACAAATCGGACGCCGGGGCGGCGGGAGTGTCGGGCGGAGGGCCCACGCTAAGGCGCCGGGCGCCGTTGCGCCAAGACGGTTATCCACAGGGGGTGTGGATGAACGGCCCTGGCCTGTGGAGAACTGCCGCAAAGCTGTGGACACCCCTGTGGACGTCCCTGTGGATAACCGGACGATCGATCCGCCGTCAACCTGCTGACCTGGGATTACCACTTCCCGGGCCTGTGCATGAGAAATTCTTCACACACCTCCGAACGGCTGTGGGCACAGAGCGGGCGAACCGCGTCGCTCAGAGTTTCGAGTAATAGTCATTAGTCACTTACATCCATTACCTGTGGATGAGTAGCCTGGAGCCCATGACCGCCTCGCCCCCCACCCCGGCCTCGCGCCGCCGGCACGACCGGGAGATCCTCGCCCTGGCCGTCCCGGCCTTCGGCGCGCTGGTCGCCGAACCCCTCTTCCTGATGGCCGACTCGGCGATCGTCGGCCACCTCGGCACCCCTCAGCTGGCCGGGGTCGGCGTCGCCTCCGCCGCGCTCTCCACCGCGACCGGCGTGTTCGTCTTCCTCGCCTACGCCACCACCGCGGCGGTCGCCCGCCGGATCGGCGCCGGGGACCGCCGGGGCGCCGTGCGGCAGGGCATCGACGGCATCTGGCTCGCCCTGGGCCTGGCCGTCCCGGTGGTCCTCCTCACCCTGCTGCTGGCCCCCTGGGTGGCCGACGCCCTGGGTGCCTCGGCGACCGCGGCGCCGCACGCCGTGACGTACCTGCGGATCAGCTCCCTGGGCATCCCGGCGATGCTCGTGGTGCTGGCCGCCACCGGGGTGCTGCGCGGCCTCCAGGACACCCGCACGCCGCTGGTGGTGGCGGTCGCGGGCTTCGCCGCCAACATCGGGCTGAACGCCGGTCTGGTGTACGGCGCCGGGCTCGGGGTGGCCGGCTCGGCCTGGGGCACCGTGCTGGCCCAGACCGGGATGGCCGCCGCCTACCTGGTCGTGGTGGTCCGCGGCGCCCGCCGGGAGCGGGCCCCGCTGCGGCCGGACGCGGCGGGCATCCGGGCCTGCGCGAAGGCCGGCGGCCCGCTGCTGGTCCGGACGATCAGCCTGCGCGCGGTGCTGATGACCGCCACCGCGGTGGCCGCCCGGCTCGGCGACGACCAGGTCGCCGCCCACCAGATCGCCATGGCGCTGTTCAGCTTCCTGGCCTTCGCGCTGGACGCCATCGCGATCGCCGGCCAGGCCGTCATCGGCCGCTTCCTGGGCGCCTCGGACGTCCCGGGGGCCCGGGCCGCCACCCGGCGGATGGTCGAGTGGGGCGTCGCCTCCGGACTGGTCCTCGGCCTGCTGGTGGTGGTCACCCGCCCGCTCTACGTCCCGCTGTTCACGCCCGACCCGTCGGTCCGGGCCCAGCTGGGCACCGCCCTGCTGCTGCTCGCGCTCACCCAGCCGGTGGCCGGCCTGGTCTTCGTGCTGGACGGCGTGCTGGTGGGCGCCGGGGACGGCCCGTACCTGGCCTGGACCGGGCTGGCGACCCTGGCGGTGTTCGTCCCGGTGGCCCTCGCGGTTCCGGCCACCGGCACCGGACTGGCCGGGCTCTGGTGGGCGATGAACCTGTTCATGCTGCTCCGGGCCTGCTTCGTGGCCTGGCGCGCCCGCGGCGGCAAGTGGCTGGTCACCGGAGCGGTGCGCGGCTGAGGCGCCCCCTCGGGCCGCCCGGGAACGACCGAGGGCCGGACTCCCGGAGGAGTCCGGCCCTCAGGCCTTGGAGCTACGGAGCTCAGCCCGCGACGACGGCGACGTCGAGGTTGGCCACGACGTCCGAGTGCAGCTTGACCGAGACCTTGTGGGTGCCCACGGTCTTGATCGGCGAGGCGATCGCGACGGCGCGCTTGTCCACGGCCGGGCCGCCGGCGGCCTTGATGGCCTCGACGACGTCGGCCTGGGTCACCGAGCCGAACAGACGGCCGGCGTCGCCCGAGCGGACGGCCAGCTTGACCTGGACGCCCTCGAGCTTGCCCTTGACGTCGTTGGCGGCGTCCAGGGTCTGGATCTCGTGGATCTTGCGGGCGCGACGGATGGCGTCGACGTCCTTCTGGCCACCCTTGGTCCAGCGGATGGCGTAGCCACGCGGGACGAGGTAGTTACGGCCGTAGCCGTCCTTGACCTCGACGACCTCGCCGGCGGAGCCGAGACCCGGCACCTCGTGCGTGAGGATGATCTTCATTACTCGGTCACCCTCTCTTAGCGCGCGGTGCTGGTGTAGGGCAGCAGCGCCATCTCACGGCTGTTCTTCACGGCCGTGGCGACGTCACGCTGGTGCTGGGTGCAGTTGCCGGTCACCCGACGGGCACGGATCTTGCCGCGGTCGGAGATGTACTTCCGCAGCAGGTTCGTGTCCTTGTAGTCAACGTAGTTGACCTTGTCCTTGCAGAAGACGCAAACCTTCTTCTTCGGCTTGCGAGCAGGCGGCTTCGCCATTGTGTGCTCCATTTGGGGTTCACGGCCCGGCGGGCGTCCGGGGACGCCGGCGGCCGGGCCGCACGAAATCTGTCAGCTCTTAGAACGGGGGCTCTTCCGAGTAGCCGCCGCCACCGCCGGACGGGGCACCCCAGCCGCCGCCCTGGTTTCCACCGGACGGGGCGCTGGAGGCCCAGGGGTCGTCGGAGGGGCCGGACTGGCCGCCACCGGAGTTTCCACCCCAGTTGCCGCCGCCCTGCTGGCCACCACTCTGCTGGCCGCCCCAGCCACCGCCCTGGCCGCCGCCCTGCTGGCCGCCGAAGCCGCCACCGGGACCGCCGGACCGGTTGGCCCGGGTGACCTTGGCGGTCGCCGAGCGCAGGCTCGGGCCGACCTCGTCGACCTCGACCTCGAAGACCGTCCGCTTCTCGCCTTCCTTGGTCTCGTAAGACCGCTGGCGCAGTCGGCCCTGCACGATGACGCGCATGCCGCGCTGCAGCGACTCGGCCACGTTCTCCGCCGGCTGCCGCCAGACGTTGCACGTGAGGAAGAGGCTCTCGCCGTCCTTCCACTCGTTCGTCTGACGGTCGAAGGTGCGGGGGGTGGACGCGATGCGGAACTTCGCGACCGCCGCACCCGACGGGGTGAAACGCAGCTCGGGGTCGTCGACGAGATTGCCGACGAGGGTGATGACGGTCTCGCCTGCCATGGTGGTGATGACCTCTCGGGAAGATGTCCGTTCACCGCTGTTTCACGTGAAACAGCGGACGCGAGCTACCCGAGACCCGAAGGCCTCAGAGGTGGCTCAGTGGGTGTCCGGGCGCAGGACCTTGGTCCGCAGAACCGACTCGCTCAGGCCCATCTGGCGGTCGAGCTCCTTGACGACCTCAGGCGTGGCCTTGAGGTCGATGACCGAGTAGATGCCCTCGGACTGCTTGTTGATCTCGTAAGCCAGACGGCGACGACCCCAGGTGTCGACCTTCTCCACCTTGCCGCCGCCGTTGCGGACGACAGTGAGGAAGTTCTCGATCAGGGGGGAGACAGCGCGCTCCTCGACCGAGGGGTCGAGGATGACCATCACCTCGTAGTGACGCATGGGTAACCCACCTCCTTTGGACTCAGCGGCCACGGTCTCTCCGTGGCAGGAGGGTTGTGCGTAGCGTCGGCACCGGTGCGGTACCGACTCCGGCCCACCGTAGCGGCCGGGTCGGACAGTCGGCCCCGTACCACCCGGATCGGGTGTCGCCCGGAAGAGGGCGCAAGGGGGCACAACTACACCAGTGCAGACGGCACAGCCTACCCGCACCCGGACGGACGAACAAAACGCATAGGGGTTGTGAGACCGGCCCAACCGCCGCAATCTGGACGGAACGGGAACCCTGCCCGTTCGTCTCCACGCCAGGAGGTGGGAGTCATGGCCCAGTCCGTCCACCACATGCCCGCGCTCACCCTGAACACCGACGGCCACCCGCACCCGCGCGAGAACACCCTGGTGGGCCTCACCGCCCTGCTGGGCGTGATCGCCTTCACCACCTCGTTCTTCCACAACCTGCACCTGCTGACCTCGTGGACCGGCCTGTTCGGGATCGTCACCGGTCTGTGGGGCATGTTCGTCTCGGTCACCACCGCCGAACGCTTCGTCCTGATGATCACGCTCGGCGCCGCCGCGATCGGCTTCTACCTCGGCATCGCCCGCGGCGGTCTCTGGGGCTGAGCGCCCGCCCCAGGAACCCCCGGCGCCCCCGTCGCGTGTCTGCTGAGGAGACAGCCACCCGACGGGGGCGCCGTCGTGCCCGCCGCACCGGGCGCCCGGGCCCCGGACGATAGGGTCAGCCCGAGAACCTGGGCCACCGCAGCCCGACCGACGAGGAGCACCGAGCAATGAGTCTGCGCCTGAGGACGATCACCCGCGAGGAGCACCTCGCCTTCATCAGGAGCCGCGCCTCGGCCAGCCACATGCAGGTGCCGTCGTGGGGTGACGTGAAGGCCGAGTGGCGTTCCGAGTCGATCGGCTGGTTCGACGACCAGAACCAGCTCGTCGGCGCCGGCCTGGTGCTCTACCGGCAGCTCCCGAAGCTCAAGCGCTACCTCGCCTACCTGCCCGAGGGCCCGGTCATCGACTGGTTCGACCGCGACCTCGACCGCTGGCTCTCCCCGATGCTGGCGCACCTCAAGTCGCAGGGCGCGTTCTCGGTGAAGATGGGCCCGCCGGTGGTCATCCGCCGCTGGAACGCCCCCACCATCAAGGAGGCCATCGCCGCCAAGCAGGCCAAGCGGCTGCGCGACGTCGAGGCCGACTGGTACGAGGCGCGGGCCTTCGAGGTGGCCGACCGGCTGCGCAAGGCCGGCTGGCTCCAGGGCGACGACGGCGGCGCCGGCTTCGGCGACGTCCAGCCCCGCTACGTCTTCCAGGTGCCGCTGGCCAACCGCTCGCTGGACGACATCCAGAAGGGCTTCAACCAGCTCTGGCGCCGCAACATCAAGAAGGCCGAGAAGAGCGGCGTCGAGGTCTTCCAGGGCGGCTACGACGAGCTGCCGATCTTCCACCAGCTCTACCTGGTCACCGCCGAGCGCGACAAGTTCACCCCGCGCCCGCTGTCCTACTTCCAACGGATGTGGAAGGCCCTGGTGGCCGAGGACCCGAACCGCATGCGCCTCTACATCGCGTACCACGAGGGCGAGCCGCTGGCCGCCACCACGATGCTGGTGGTCGGCGAGCACGTCTGGTACTCCTACGGCGCCTCGGCCAACCACAAGCGCGAGGTCAAGCCGTCCAACGCCATCCAGTGGCGGATGATGCGCGACTCCTACGCCCTCGGCGGCGGGGTGTACGACCTGCGCGGCATCAGTGACACCCTGGACGAGGACGACCACCTGTTCGGTCTGATCCAGTTCAAGGTCGGCACCGGCGGCCAGGCGGCCGAGTACCTCGGCGAGTGGGACTTCCCGCTCAACAAGCTGCTGCACAAGGCCCTCGACCTCTACATGTCCCGCCGCTGAGGAGGCTGCCCCGATGACGCTGTCGCTCTACCTCGACACCGAACGCTGGCGCACCCACCAGCGCTCCGTCCTCGCCGAGTTCCCCGGCCTGGTGCCGGTCGCCAAGGGGAACGGCTACGGCCTGGGCAACCACCGGCTGGCCGAGGAGGCGACGCTGCTGGGCACCGGGGTGCTCGCCGTCGGCACCGCGTACGAGGCGGCCGACGCCGCCGAGTGGTACGGCGGCGAGCTGCTGGTGCTCACCCCCTACCGGGTCGGCGAGGAGGCGCTGCCGCTGCCGCACGCCCGGGTGATCCGGACGGTCGCCCGCGTGGACTCGCTGCGGGCGCTGCACGGCGCCCGGGTGGTGCTGGAGTGCATGACCACCATGCGCCGGCACGGCGTGAGCGCCGACGAGCTGCGCACCGTCGCCTCCGAGCTGGAGGACGTCAGCTTCGAGGGCCTGGCGCTGCACCTGCCGATGGACCGGCCGGACGGCTCCGACCCGGTCGACGAGGTCGTGCACTGGGTGGACACCGCCCTGGCGGCCGGCATCCCGGTGCACACCGTGTTCGTCAGCCACCTCGGCGCGGCCGGCATGGAGCAGCTGACCCAGCGCTACCCGGAGACGGTCTTCCGGGCCCGGATCGGCACCCGGCTCTGGCTGGGCGACCACGCCGCGCTGGAGGTCCGGGCCACCGTCCTGGACGTCACCCCGGTGAAGAAGGGCGACCGCTACGGCTATCGCCAGCACCCGGCGCCCTCCGACGGCCACATCCTGGTGGTCGCCGGCGGCACCGCCCACGGCATCGGCCTGGAGGCGCCCAAGTACCTCCAGAGCATGGGGGCACGGGCCAAGGGCATCGCCCGGGCCGGGCTGGCGACCGTCAACAAGACCAAGTCGCCGTTCCACTGGTCCGGCAAGCAGCTGTGGTTCGCCGAGCCGCCGCACATGCAGGTCTCGCTGCTGTTCCTGGACGGGGAGACCAAGCCCCCGGTGATCGGCGACGAGCTCGGTCTCCAGGTCCGGCACACCACCACGCACTTCGACCGCGTGGTGGACCGCTGACCGTCCCCGGTCATCCGGGGAGGCGCGGCTCCCCGGCCCCCTGCCGGTGCTCCGCCGGCGGGCCGGCCGGCTCCGGCGGTTCCGGCTCGTTCAGCCACTGCTCGGCGCCGGCCGGCGCGTACCCGGCGTAGCTCTCCTCCTCGCGCAGCCGGCGGGCGGTGCCCAGCACGACCACGTCCGGGGCGTGGTCCAGCACCCCGCCGGAGGGGTCGTCGCTGCCGTCCCAGCGGACCGGGTCGCGGTCCGGGTGGAGGGCGTCGCGGACCACCACGGCGACCAGGTAGAGCGTGCCCACCAGGTGCAGCCCGATCGCGAAGTGGTACCAGCCCTCGCTGAGCCCGTGCTGCTTGGAGCCGGTGACGAAGCCCAGGTGGGACCAGATGCCCAGGGTGTAGAGCACCTCGCAGGCCTGCCAGATCAGGAAGTCCCGCCAGCGCGGCCGGGCGAGCACGGCGAGCGGCAGCAGCCAGAGCGCGTACTGCGGCGAGTACACCTTGTTGGCCAGCACGAACAGCGCGACCACCAGGAAGGCCAGCTGGGCGAAGCGCGGCCGCCGCGGGGCCGAGAAGCCGAGCCACGCGATGGCCAGGCAGCCCAGCACCATCAGCACGCCGATGTAGACGTCGAGGTTCTCCAGCCCGGCGCCGCGGCGCTGCATCAGGATCAGCCAGAACGAGCCGTAGTCCTCGCCGCGGTGCTTGCTGAACACGTAGAAGGTCGACCAGCCCTGCCAGTTGGCCACCATGATCGGCAGGTTGACCACCAGCCAGGCACCGGCCGCGCCGCCCAGCGCCAGCCGGAACTCGCGCCACCGGCCCGCCCGCCAGCAGAGCACCAGCAGCGGGCCGAGCAGCAGCACCGGATAGAGCTTGGCCGCGGTGGCCAGGCCGATGAAGACTCCGGCCCAGCCCGGGCGGGAGCCCGACCACCAGGCCATCGCCACGGCGGCCAGGGCTACCGCGAGCAGGTCCCAGTTGACGGTGCCGTTGAGCAGCAGGACGGGCGAGAGCGCGAACAGCAGGGCGTCCCACGGGCGGCGCCGGTGGGTGCGCGAGAGGGCCACCGCGGCGACCACCGCGCAGGCCATCAGCATTCCGGCGTTGATCGCCCAGAACCACTGCTCCTGGGTCTGCTGAGTCCCGCCGCCGGGCGTCAGCCAGGCCGCGACCTGCATGAACAGGCCGGTCAGCACCGGGTACTCCAGGTACTGGAGGTCACCCGAGGAGCCCGGGACGCGGTCCACGTACGGGTGCAGCCCGGCCGCGAAGCCGCGCGCGGTGAACAGGTGCGGGACGTCGCTGTAGCAGGCGTGGACGTACTGCGGGGAGCCCGGCTGGAACCACGCCTGCTCGTAGCAGGGCAGCTTCTGCACCATCCCGAGCACCGACACCACGATCACCGCGAGGGCCAGGAAGCGCGCCGGGATCCACCAGGAGACGCCCAGCAGCGCCCGGCGTCCGGGGGGCCCGCCGATCACCTCGCTGCCGGCCGCCGCCACCGGGTCCTCGTCGGCCGGGACGACCACGGTGTCGGCCGTTGGCGCGGCCGTGGCGACGGCTGCCGGGGTGGGCCCTGCGGCGGCACCGGAACCGACCGGGCCGGCGGTTTCGTCACGATCGCTCGACGTCATGCCGGACATCCTGCCGCACCGATCCCACCAGGACGAGGAGGACCCCGCAACCGTCCCGGCCTCCGGACGGCGGGCGGGTTCGCCAATCATGACGAAACCGCCCCAACGCCCACGGCCCTCCGGCGGCCCCGCCGGAAAACGGCGGTGGCGGCCC
>NZ_JBHUAF010000126.1:0-20803 GCF_042789895.1 Kitasatospora sp. NPDC056783 | reverse complement strand
GATCCGGAAGAGAGAAGGACGATGAACCGCAACGTCCCCGAACTGATCTGGCACAACGGGAAGGTGCGGCCGTGGGAGGAAGCCACGGTCCACGTCACCAGTGAGACCGCGATGCGGGCGGTGAACGTCTTCGAGGGACTGCGCGCCTACCGGCAGCCGGACGGCCGCCTCGCCGTCGTGCGGCTGGACGCGCACCTGGAGCGTCTGGAGACCTCCGCCGCCCTGATGCACATCCCCTACCCCGGCCTCGCCGCCGAACTGCGCGACGGCATCGCGCAGTTGCTGACCGCGCTCGACCCGCAGTGCGACGTGTACGTGCGCCCGTCGGTGTACGTGGACACCGGCCGGTACACCGCGGACCGCATGGAGATGACCACCGGCACGATCGTCACCTGCTACCCGGCCCCGGTGCGGCCGGTGGAGCCGATGCGGTGCATCGTCAGCAGCCGGAGGCGGATCGCGGACAACGCGCTGCCGACCGCCGCGAAGACCGGCGCCGCGTACTCCGGGTTCCGCCTGGCCCGCCTGGAGGCCCTCACCCAGGGGGCGGACGAGGCGATCCTGCTGAACCGGCACGGCAACGTCGCCGAAACCGGCGGCGCCGCGGTGTTCGCGGTGCGGCACGGCCGGATCACCACGCCGCCGCTGACGGACGGCATCCTGCCCAGCATCACCCGCGCCACCGTGCTGGCCCTCGCACAGCGGCTCGGCATCCCGGCCGAGAAGCAGTCGCTGACCCCCGGCGACCTGCACGGCGCGGATGAGGTCTTCGTCACCGGAACGCTGGACGAAGTCCGGCTCGTCGGGCAGGTGGACGGCCACCGCCCCCGCCACGGTGACCACCCGATCGGCAGCGCGCTGCGCGAGGAGTACCTGGCGATGTGCGCCGGTACCAGGCCCGCGCTCGACGCCTCCTTCCTGACGGTGATCGCGTGAGGCCCCGGAAGGCGGTGCTGTTCGACATCGGGATGACCTTCATCCACCCCAGCGGGGAGGTGATGCGTGAGGAACTCGCCGCCGCGGGTGCTCCCGGCGTCAGCGCTCAGACCGCCGAAGCCGCGCTCGCCACCGCCGCCGAGGCCCACCACCTCGACTTCCCGCAGGGCCTGACCCGGCCCGAGAAGGTCGGCGCCGTGTGGGGGCAGTTGCTGGGTGTCGGAGCAGAGACCGGCCGCCGCGCCTGGCAGCGCTGCACCGACCGCACCGACCTGTACCGCGACCTCGACGCGGACGCGGCCGCAGTGCTCGGCGAGATCCGAAAGCGGGGCCTGGCCGTTGCGGCGGTTTCCAACTCCGACGGCACCCTCGTGGAGGAGCTGGCCCGCTTCGGCCTGCTCGACTTCTTCGACGTGGTCGTGGACTCGACCCTCGCCGGGGTCGAGAAGCCCGATCCGCAGATCTTCGCCTCCGCCCTCGGCCAGCTCGGCCGCGCGCCCGCGGACGCGCTGTTCGTCGGGGACGGCCTGATCAACGACATCTTCGGCGCCTGGCGGGCCGGCATCACCGACACCGTCCTCTACGACCGCCACCGGGTCTACCGCGAGCTGCCGGTGCCCGTGATCACCACCCTGCCCCAGCTCCTGGACCACCTGCCCGCCACCGCCTGACCGACCCCGAGACCGGAGAAGGGGGGACCAGCATGCACGTCGGCCTGGTCAGCACCACCTACCGCCCGCGCCGGGGCGGCCTGGAGACCCACGTCACCACCCTCGCCGAACACCTCGCCGGGGCCGGCCACCAGGTCACCGTCCTCACCAACCGCGACTCGCCCCAGCAGCCTGCCGACACCTGGGAGAACGGGGTGCGGGTGCTGCGCGGCGGCGTGCTGCTCCAGCCGCTCGACCCCAACGCGGTGCCGTGGGAACGGGGCCTGTTCGCCGTCCTGGACGACTTCGCGCCGCTCGCCGACGCACAGCCGGACGTCGTCCACACCCACACCCAGGCCGCGCTCCTGCTGACCAGCATGTCGGGACTGGCCGAGACGGTGCCCGTCGTCGCTTCGTTCCACGAGACCCGGCCGGAGGCGGAGCCCGGCGGCTGGCCGCGTTCCCGCTTCGTCGCCAGGACCTGCACGCCCACGCTGGTGCTGGCCGGCAGCTGGGCGTTCGCCCGGCAGGCCGAGAGTTTCGGGTACCCGGCCGAGCGCATCCGCACCGTCCACCTCGGCGTGCCCCACCGGCCGCGCGTCCACGACCGCCGGGCCGCCCGGCACCTTCTCGCGCAGGCCGCGGGCGTGCCCACCGACGGCCTGCTGATCGCCCTCACCGGCCGCTACACCCCCCGCAAGGCCCAGCACCGGCTGCTGGACGCCTACGAGCTGACGTCCACCCGCGCCGACTGCCGGGTGGTGCTGCTCGGCTCCACCAACGGCTCCGACGCCGCGTATCTCCGGTACGTGGCCGACCGCGCCGCCCGGCACGGCGACCGGGTCACGCTCCTGACCGACCAGGACGATGCGGTGCGTGACCTGCTCGCCGAGGCCGCGGACCTGGTCACCCAGCCCAGCACCGCCGAAGGGCTGGGGCTGGCCGTCATCGAGTTCATGCAGCACGGCGCCCCGGCCGTCGTCAGCGACATCGACGGCCTCAACGAGGTCGTCACCCGCGACGCCGGCCGCCTGGTCGACACCGCCGACCCCGCCGCCTACGCCGCCGCGCTGGACGAACTCGCCGCCTCCACCACCCTGCGGGCCCACACCGGCCGGGCCGCCGCCGACCGCGCCACCCGGTACTTCGGCACCGCTCGCAGCGTCGCCAACACCACCTCCGCCTACATCGAGGCGATCAACGCCGCCCGCCCCGTCGTCGGAGCGGCCCGTGTCTGAACAGTTGCCCACCCTCGGTATCTGGGGCCCCGCCCCGCGCGACAAGAGCGGCGTTGCCGGGTACATCACTCACTCCCTGCCCCACCTCGCCCGGCACTTCACCACTCACCGGATCACCGGGCCCGGCCACGACCCGGCTGCCTTCGACCACGTCCTCTACCACCTGGGCAACAACGCCCTCCACCACGGCGCGTTCCGCGCGCTGGCCGCCCGGCCCGGCACCATCCTGCTCCACGAGTACAACAACCTGGACTACTACTACGAGGCCTGGGACCAGCTGCCCGCCGCCGAGCAGCAGGCCGTCCTCACCCGCGTCGGCAACGCCGTCGGCACCCGCCTGGACACCCGGGCGGACATGGAGCAGTACTTCGCCGACCACCCGCACGTCGACCGCTACAGCCTCAACGCCCGCATCGAGGACTTGGCGATCGGCGCGGCCACCCGCGTCCTGGTCCACTCCCCGCTGCTGGCCGAGCACCTCGCAGACCGCCACCCCACCGCCGACATCCGCCACCTGCCCTTCCCCGCCGAACCGCTCACCCCCGTGGCCGGCACCCGCGCCCGCCACGGCCTCCCCGAGCAGGCGTTCGTCTTCGCCACCTTCGGCTTCCTCGGCGCCTACAAGCGCATCCCCACCCTGCTCGACGCCTGGCAGAACTGGACCGACCGCCCCGCCGACGCCCTGCTCCTGCTCGCGGGAGAGGCCCGCGACGGCCTCACCGTCCCGGCCGACGACCCCACCGTCCTGCACACCGGCTACCTCCCCGACGCCGAGTTCGACGCCCTGTTGCTCGCCGCGGACTGCGGCATCCAACTGCGCGGCCCCTGGCTGGGCGAGACCTCCGGCCCGGCCAGCGTGCTGATCGCCCACCGGCGCCCGACCATCCTCAGCGACATCCCCGGCATGCACCCCCGCCGGCCCGAGGAGATCCACCTCCTCGTCGGTCAGGGCGAGCACGAGAGCGCCGACCTGATCGACGCGATGCGCACCCAGTACCACCGGCCGCGTACCCCGGCCGCGTACGACCCCGCGTTCTCCTGGAAGGCGTGGGGCGAGCGGATCGCCGCAGCGCTGACAGGAGCGGCGGCGTGACGACCCTGACCCAGCCCGCGTACTGGTCGCGCAGCCTGGTCGCCGCCGTGGACCAGGCCGCCGCCCGCCTCCTGAGCACCTGGCCGGGCATCAGCATGGCCGGCCCGCAGGACGTGCGGCGCAAGGCGGACGGCACGCTCGTCTCCGCCGCCGACACCGACGCCGAACAGATCCTCGTCAAGGCGATCACCCACCTCGACCCCACCGGCCTGATCGTCACCGAGGAAGACCCCGCCACCCACCAGGCCAACACGAACCACCGCGCGCTGACCTGGTACATCGACCCGCTCGACGGAACCCGCCAGTACCTCGACGGCTCCACGGACTTCGCCGTTCTCGTCAGTGCCTGGCGCGGTCAGGCGCCGGAGTTCTCCATCGCCTCCTTCCCCGCCACGGGCGTCCTCGCCGTCGCCGACCGTGACCAGGCGACGTTCCGGCCCCTGCCGCAACCGCCCGACCAGCGCCCCGTCCACGCCTGCTACTTCGAGCCGGCCGCACTGCGCGAGCGCCTGTCCGCGGGGAACCCGCTGCTGGTGGATGCCTTCGAGTCCACCCGGGCGCTCACCGAGGTGGCCCGGGGCACCGCCGCCGGGGCCGTCGCGGAGATGTGCGGCCACCGGGCCTGGGACATCGCCGCCCTGTGTCACCTACTCATCGCCACCGGACGCCACATCACCGACGAGCACGGCCGCCCGGTCCGCTTCGACGGCCCCGACGTCACGGCGCGCTACCTCGTCGCCGCCGACACCCGAGAGCTGCACTCCCTCCTGCTGACCACCCTGGAGTCCACGCCGTGAACGACATCGCCCTTGTATCCGCCCCTGACGACTGGGCCGACCGCTTCTTCGACCCCGGATTCGAGGAGACCTTCCGCGCCCTCGGCAAGTACGACAGCACCCAGGCCGACCTCGACGCCCTCTGCGTGAAGGAGTTCATGTCCCCCGGTATCCGGGTCCTCGACGTCCCCTGCGGATTCGGCCGGCACGCCGGCCCCCTCACCGCCCGCGGACTCCACGTCACCGGCATCGACGCCTCGCCCCACCAGATCGCCCACGCCCGTGCCCTCCATCCCGGCGCCGACTTCCACCAGGCCGACATGCGCAACCCGCCGCCCGGGGAGTTCGACGTCGTCCTCAACCTGTGGACCAGCTTCGGCTACCTCGACACCGACGCCGACGACCTCGCCGCCCTCGCCGCCTGGGCCACCGCCCTCAAGCCTGGCGGCCACCTCGTCATGGAGCTGACCACCCGCGAGCGCGCCGAGCACGAGAACCGGCACGGCACGGAACGCATCAGCACCAAAACCGTTACGCAGAGCGGAGTCACCGAGAGCGCCTGGTACGACTGGGAGGCCAAGTACGCCCACGTCACCTACACCCGGCCCGGCTGGTCCGCGACCTGCCGCACCCGCATGTACTCCCGACCCGAACTCGAAGACGTCCTGCACCAGGCCGGATTCGCCGTCGTCTCCTTCGCCGGGGACTTCACCGGCGGCCCCGTCCGGGCCGAGAACCGCACCGTCGTCACCGCCATCACCCGGAGCACGCCGTGATCACCCGCCGAGACGCCAGCAGCATCACCGCCGACGCCGAGAACGCCCTCCTAGACGCCCGCGGACTCACCCCCGCCGACCTGATCGCCGCTGGCACCGAGGCCCGCGTCTACGCCCTCGGCCACGACCAGGTCCTCAAGGTCTACGCCGACCCCGACCAGCTCGGTGCGCTGGAGACCATCGCCGACCTCTACCGGCGCTTCGCCCGCAGCAGCGTCCCCTTCGCCCTGCCCGAGATCCAGGCCATCGAGCAGTACGGCCCCCTGCTCGCCGTCACCGAGACCCGCCTGTCCGGAACCCCGATGGGCGACGCCCTCGACCTCACCACCCCGGCCACCGAACACACCTACCTCGGCGCCGTCCGCGACTTCACCGGCCTGCGCCTGACCACCCCGCTCGACCGGAGGATGCTCCTCGACCCTGACCCGGCGCACGGGGGCGAGGACTGGAACGCCTTCCTCCTCCGCCTCCTCGGGCAGAAGCTCCCGAAGGTCCTCCCCGACCTGCGCCGCGACGTCCCGGCCGTCGACCACATCGCCGACCGGCTCACCGTGCGGCTCGCCCGCCCCTACACCGGTCCCGAAGGCGTCATCCACGGCGACCTCTACCCGGACAACATCCTCGTCGCCGACGACAAGGTCTCCGCCGTCATCGACTTCGGCACCTTCACCCTGCTCGGAGACCCGCTCTACGACCTCGCCGGTGCCTGCGCCTACTACCGGATGTACGACGAAGACCGCGTCGAGGTCCGCAACCGCCTGCTGGCCGCCGCCGCCGAGGAGCTCCCCGCCGACCGGCGCGACGACCTCGCGGCCTACCTGCACACGATCGCGCTGCTCAGCTGCGACCTCTACCCCGAGCAGGACATGCGCATCCGCGACACCGGCCACTACCAGTGGGCCGCCGACGTCCTCAACACCCCCACCGGCTGGAGGAACTGATGACGTCCTTCTTGCCCGAGCCCGACCCGGAGCGCGGCACCTGGCTCCCGCCCGCGGAGTTCATCGCAACCCTCCCCAGGGCGACCGCGTACGCCTCGCTGTACGTCACCGACCAGCAGGGGCTTCCGGTGCTGCTCAACTCCTCGGTGTACAAGCCCGACAAGGGCCAGATCTGGCAGTTCCCGGGCGGCCAGATGGACCCCGGCGAGACCCCGCGCGAAGCTGCGGTCCGCGAGACCCGGCAGGAGACCGGCCTCACGTTGACGTGCGGCCGGCTGCTGGCCATCCACTTCCTCCCGCCCGAACCGACCTGGCCCGCGAACAAGTTCGGCCTGATCTTCGAAGGCGACACGCTCAGCCCCGAACAGCTCGCGTCGATCCACCTCGACCCTGCCGAACACAGCGAATGGGCCGCCCGCCCAGTCGAGGAGTGGGCTGACGTTCTCAACCCGCGGAGCATAGACCGCCTTCGCCAGGTCGATGGCGCTGCCCGCTCAGGGACGACGGCCTACATCGAGCACAGCGGAAGCGACTTCATCGACTACATCTGATGTCGGCAACTGGCCCGTTTTGAGCCGCTGCCGACACCGAGGCCGTCTCCACTGCTGGCCGCCGGAGGTGGGACCCCGCAGCCGTCATCGGGCTACCTGACCGAGACCGCGGTGAGGCGCAGCTGATGCATCCGAATGCGAACGATCTCTGTGATTGACGTCGCTCGCGGGGGCGTAGGTAGTGGCGAACCCCTGTGCTACGGTCCGTGATCCAACCGAAAACAGGTGACCCCGGCGGTGCTCGAACACCCCGGGGTCTGGCAACAGGAGCTGTGACTCCCGATGCAGATACATCGTAGCGCCCACGCGCGCAACTTCGTCGTGCTGCCCAATGGTGCCGTGCAGGACCGACGGCTGTCCTTCACCGCCCGCGGCCTTCTGGCCGATCTGCTGTCCCGGCCGAACAACTGGCGCGAGGACGCGAGGCAGATGGCCGACACCAGCACGCAGAGCCGTGCGGCGATCCGCAAGGCACTGAAGGAGCTGATCGAGGCTGGGTTCTACCGGGTCGAGAGGATCCGGATGCCCGACGGCACGATCCGCAGCGAGGCGCACGTCTACGACACCCCGCAGATACTCGGCCTGCGGGAGGCCAAGGAGCTGCTGGAGACGGTAAACCCACAGGTGGAGCCGCGTGTACCCCGTCCGGCGTCCGGTCCTTCGGACTCCGGTGACGCTGGCGCCCATTGTGTAAAGAACCTGGTCAAAGAACCCTCCCTCCCCAGTCCCGAGGTAGTCCCGCCGAAGGCGTCGGCCGAGACGCGGCGGGACACCGCAGGAGGGCGGGCGGGAACCTCGGTCGAGGACCTGGGCGACTCGCTGCGGATGGCAGCGCACACCCTGTACCAGGCGCTGGACGGCCAGCGGCGTCTGCACCTGGGCGAGGTGGAGGTGGTGGAACTGGCGCCACTGGTGGCGGAGTGGCTCGCGGTGGGCAGTGGTCCGGCGGAGCTGGCAGCGGCGCTGCTGTCCGGCCTGCCGGAGACGATCCACTCGCCGGTCGGCGTGATCCGGAGCCGGTTGCGGCGCAAGCTGCCGATGAGGCCGGAGC
The DNA here is from genome assembly GCF_042789895.1 of Kitasatospora sp. NPDC056783. Taxonomy (NCBI): domain Bacteria; kingdom Bacillati; phylum Actinomycetota; class Actinomycetes; order Kitasatosporales; family Streptomycetaceae; genus Kitasatospora; species Kitasatospora sp. NPDC056783. The sequence continues at coordinate 12,791 of NZ_JBHUAF010000126.1, read as the reverse complement.
CGGCAGGGCGCACCGTGGCCAGCCCGGTCCATGAGTGCGATGAGTGCCGCGACCCGGTCTCCCGCCCTGGCCGGTGCGGGCGCTGCTCGGGGCGACCGCGACCGGTGTCGACGATCGGCAGCGGAGCGCGGAGCACGGCGGCGGGTGCGGCCCGTACGCGGGCAGCGATGCGAGCTGGAGCCTGCCACTTCGACTCGGCAGAGGCGTGAGCTGGCCTGTCCTCCGCGGCCCTCGGCGGGCTGTCCCGCGACCTGACCGCCGAAGGGCCGCATCAGACTAAGCAGGCGCCGTCGGCCATCAGTGCACGGACCGGTCGCCGAAGGGGGACTGTGGAAGATCTCGGTGCGGCGCCTCGCTCGAAGCCGCACCTCGTGGCCTGAGGTCCGACCGTTGAATTCCACCTATGAGCTCCCCGGTGTGGCGAAAACCACAAAAAAATTCAGATGGGGTCTAGTTTGACAGCGATTGATCGATCCATCTTGGAATGACGACCATTCAGTTTATCGAGAAACTTCCGCCCCATGGTGACTGGTCGTCAACTGCTCGAATCGATGGATGGTCTGGACCTTCGAGGGGGAAGCGCTACAGATCGGTAACGTGACTCTGAGTTGTCGATGCGCGTAGCGTGGGCCGAAGTCTCCGGCCATCGTGATCCTGGACCGTCAAATTTGCACCTTCCGGGGCTGGCAAGGTGAGGGGGTCGAGCAGCGGAAGGGCTGTGCGGCGGCACATAGTACGAAGGAGTTACCCCATGCCCTGCTCGGCCTGGAGCCGCGTATTCGACTCGGGTGTTGCTTTTGCCGGGAGCGGGGCCGCCGAATGCCGCCCAGCGAGTTTCGATTCCGGCGCCGTTGTGTTGCGCTGAATCGCCATTCGGATCCGTTCCATGGCTTGCGATCGGCAACCCGGCTCGATGTGTGCTCCATGAAGTGTCCAGAAATCAGACAGACCCTTGCCCCCCACCCTCACGAGGTCTCGGTGTCTACTCAAGAATTCCCGGTGCTTCAGCTGCCGGGTGTCGCAGCATCGCACCTGCCTGGTGCGGGTGCCGGCCACAATGGTGGTGGCCGTCCTGCCGCACGGCGAACGCCGTGCTGAGGATGCGCCGCTTGCGCCGGGCGTGCGAGCGGAAGTTGGTCGGCTTGCCGATCCCGGATCCCTTCACGATCGACGGCCTGGTGGTCGCCATGGAGGAGGCGAGTGGGCGGACCATTCAGCTGGTCCCGCTCGACGACCGCGGAGGTGACCTGCGAAAAGCCTGTGGTCTGCGCGTGCGGGCGGACGAGCTGTCGTTGATCTTCTACCGGCCGAGGCCGACGCAGCATCAGACCGATCACGTAGTACTTCACGAGCTGGTGCACGAATGGTTCGACCACGGCACCAGTCTCGGGCCGGACCAGTTAGGGCTGCTGCTGCCCGACTACCTGAACCAGGGTCTCGTCGAGCGGATGAGCGGTGGTGCGGTCGTGCAGGCCCGCGCGCGCTACGACACCCGCGAGGAGCAGGAGGCGGAGCTGAGCGCCTCGCTGATCAAACGCGCCGTCCAGCGCCAGATGCCCGTCGGGGGCGACATGGTCAGCCTCCTGGAATCCACCCTGTCCCACCCTGTCGCCGCTCCCCGGCGCGGCAAGAAGTAAGAAGGAAAAACCCGTGCTCGCTCTCGCTGCGTACACCGCCGCGACCACGATGACCGCGGTGGCGGTCTGGCGGCTGCCGGCGGTCCTCTACGGGGACGCGCACCGGCGCGCCCTCTGGGGCTGCTACCTGGGGTTCGCGCTGGCCCTGTGGCTCAAGAGCCCCGGCGTGATCAGCCTGATGAACAACCAGCCGATCACCGACCTCTCGGTCCTGCTGAAGCACTACGTCTCGACTCTGGCCATCCTGGCGATCCTGACGTACGTGGTCGCCTCGTACGGCAAGACCGACGAGGCGGTGATCCCGCGCCACGTGGCCGTCGCCCGCTGGATCGAGCGAGTCGCCTGGAAGGCCGCGACCGGCATGCTGGCGCTGATGACCGTGCTCTTCTTCACCGTGGTCGACCGCAGCCGGCCGAGCACCGACTTCGTCCCCGACCACGCCGGCCAGTGGGGCGCCGTCCTCTACGAGACGATTTTCTACGTCTACCTGGGCACCGCCTCCGCGGTCACCTGCTACCAGTGGTCCAGCGCGCGCCGCCGCGCCGAGACCCGCCTCCTGCGCACCGGCCTGGGGCTGATGGCCATCGCCATGGCGATCGGCGTCGCGTACGTCGCGATCCGGACCAGCTTCATGTGGGTCACCCTGGCCACGGACCTCGACGCCGACGTCAACCACTCCCTGGGCGTCTACACCGAGTTCATGCAGATCGCGCTCTTCATGATCTTCGCCGCCGGGGTGAGCGTCCCGACTACTACTGCCGCCGCCTCTCGGTGGCGGACCTGGCGGGCCCTGTGGAACCTCTACCCGCTGTGGCACGACCTGGTCACCGCCTTCCCGGACGTCCCGTTCCAGAAGCCGGCCAGCCGCTGGCGCGAGGTCCTGCGGACCGCCCCGCCGATGGACGTCCGGCTCGACCGGTGGACCCAGGACATCGCGGACGTGGTCGAGCAGCTGCGCCACCACGCCTCACCGGTCCTGCTGCCCGTGATCGAAGAGGCCGTGGACGCGGCCGGTGACCCTGAAGCGGGCGCCGAGGCCTTGTGGATCAAGGCGGCGCTGGCAAACGCCAAGGCGGGCCGTCGCAGCACTGTTCCGGCACCCGCGCTGCCGAGTAAGCCGATCGCGTCCACGGTCGCGGAGGTGACTTGGCTCCTGCGGGTCGAGGAGGCGTACGCCGCCGCGACCGACCTCCAGGTCCAGGAACTGATGGCGACCGCCGAGGCGGAGGAACTGGCCCTGGAGATGGAGGAGATGGCGCTGTGAGTACAACCGTCGCACGCACCGTGACCGATGTCCTGCAGCCACGCAACGTGATGCTGGCCGGGCTGACCGGCGTGGGCGCCGCGGCAGCAGGCAACTGGACCGGAATCGGCTGGGGGCTCCTGGCCGCACTGTGCGCGGGCATCATCCCCTGGGCCTACATCGAGTGGGAGCGGAGCCGGGGGACCTGGGGGGACCGGCACGTCGTCGACCGCACCCAGCGCCTGCCGATCTTCCTCGTCATCCTCGGCTCGATCGGCACCGGCTCCCTCGTGATGGTGCTCGGCCACGCCCCGCACGACATCCTCGTCGCCATGATCGCCCTGTGGGTGATGACCGTGGGCCTGCTCAGCATCAACCTGGTCTGGAAGATCAGTGTGGACAGCGCGGTCGCCAGCTCGGTGGTGACGCTGCTAGCGGTGGTCAACTCGCTGTGGTGGCTCGCCGCCGGCCTCTTGGTCGCGGCGGTGTGCTGGTCGAGGGTGGCGCTGAAGTACCACACCGTCGCGCAGACCGTGGCGGGCGCCGCGCTCGGCACCGCCACCGCCGCTGCCTGGCTCGTCTGACGGCAGAACGAAGCGGGCTCCCGCGTCAGCGGGGGCCCGCTTTCTGCTGCCTCGCCTCCGCTACGATCGCGCTGATTTTGGCGAGCATCGCCGGGTCGAGACCGTCCTGGCCGCCGCGTGCAGCCAGCGCGAAGTCCTCGCTGCTGGCGCGCACGGCCAGCAGACCGATGGCGTCCACGACCTGGCGCTCCAAGTCCTCGTCGCTTTGGAAGAACAGCGGGGTGACGCCGAAGAAGTCGGCCAGGCCCTCCAAGACGACGCCGGCCGCGAGTCCGGCGAGTACCTCGGAGGGCGGGGGCGTGCCCGTACGCAGCGCCTTCACAGCGGAAGCGGAGACCACCTCGACTCCGGCGAACCTGTTGACGGCGGCCGCGATCTGACCATCCGTCGGCCGACCAGCCGGGAAGGTCGTCTCCAGCAGGTAGGTGAGCTTCTCGGCGAGGGTTCGGGGGGCTGGCATTGCTGCGGGCGATATGCCGAAGCTCCGGTCCTGCGCTGCCAGGAGCTGCGCCTCTGTCACCCCGTAGGCCTCGGCGAGGCGAGGGACGAACTCCTCCTTGAGTCGCCGAACGCCCCGCTCGGCGTTGCTGACAGGAATGTAGGACTTGGTGCCGATCAGCGCCCCGGTGCTCCGCTGCGTGTAGCCGGCGTCAGCCCGCAGGTCGGCGAGGTCGGGAAGGCCGTCCCTCGGGAAGAGCGTGTCGAGCGGTTGGCGGAGTGCCCTCGCGAGAGCGGGCAGCCGTTCGGGCTGGGGGAACCCACCGCTCTCCCAGCCCGCGATGGTGGACTGGTTGACGTCTACGCCCTCCGAGCGTCCCAGCGCGTCCTGTGAGCAGTCGAGAGCTCTACGGGCGGCGCGGAGCACCTGTCCGTCGAACTTGCGAGCAGGCATCCGGGGCAACTCCTGAGGTGCGTGGCGGTAGGCATGGGCTCTGGGTGAGCAGCCTACCGGATGCTTGATGTCATGAAGCATGTTGTATGCTCTGCGATATCGAGAGGTTGGATGCCTGCCGCAGGTGCTGCCTCCCCTTCGATGTTCGCCGCCGGGCCTTGGGTCCGACCCCATAATCACTCTGACCTGCAATGACGGGTTCGGAGCCACCTTTGGAGACCCAGGTGAGTGTGGCGCCGCTGGCTGCCGACAGGTCGCTTAATTATGAATATCGACACCGAAACGCCGTGCAAGGGTCGATGGCGCCAGGCATTCCGTCGGCACGGGCCGCCACGGCGTCCCGACCGGCCGCTGTGACCTCCAGTCACGCCCGGGTCTTCGCTCTCCAGGAGGCCTTCACACAGCTGCCCGGTGGAGACCAGGGCGTACTCGACCTCGCCACCGTCACCGGGATGCCGGACTCCACCGTGCACCGCATCCTTCAGTCGGGCGTGCCGGGAGGGGCGGTCGACCAGATCGGCCGCGGCCGCTACCGGCCGGGGCCGACCATCATCAAGGCGGCCATCCACGCCATGGCGCACGTACCGGGTGCCACGACGACCCAGAAGGTCCTGGCCGACCTCCATCGACGGACCGGCGGCGCGAGCCTGCTCTTCGCCCTCGCTCCGTTCGGCGGCCTGAGGCGGCTGTGCACCGACTACGCCTGGGGTGATATGGACCCTGGCGAACTCGGAGTCTTCGCGCACCCCTTGGTCACGCACTCGCGCTCCCTGCGCACCGGCGCGAGCGGACGGGCGATTCTCGCCCACCTTCCGGCGCCGCTGCAGGAACTCGTCGTCGGGGAGGCGCTGCCCGATGGTGCCGCACCCGGGGCCATTCGGGACGATCGGGTGCTCGCAGCGTCGCTCGGAGAGATCCGTCGCCGCGGATACGCGGTGGCGCGCGAGGAGGTCGTGCCCGGATGGGCGGCGATTGCGGCTCCGGTCATGTGGGGTGATGTTGCGGTCGGTTCCGTGGCGCTGGCTAAACCGGCAGGCGCCATGTCGATCGACCTCAGCGAGATGATCGGACAGACATGCCGCGCGGCCCGGCTGCTGAGTGAGCACACCGCGGCACCGGCGCCGGCTGCTTGACAGGGCGGCGAGACCTCCTGCGGGTGCCGCCGGGGCCCGGAGTCTGCCCGGCCCGGGGTGTACCGCGATGGTCGAGACCTGCGGCGCGGCGCGATACCGGGCAGCCTGACCATCTCCATTGCCCCCCATTGCCGCTCCGCCAGATTTCTCGAATTCCGGCGGTCCGAAACTCCGGGGCCTATGCACACCCCCTTCTCGCGGCGTAGGGCGCAGAAGGGGGTGCGATTGATCGAACTGGCGATATTTCTTATTTCCGGCAAGGGGCTCCCGCTCCTTGCCGGTTTGCGTTTCCGGAACCCGCTGGAGGGCTGGCCTTGGCGGGGGCGGGTGAGATAGTCCTGGTCAGCAGGTGGTCAGGAAGAGGGGTGATGGAGCTTTGGCTCGGATCGCTCTTGATCATGATCGCGCCATATTTCTCCGGCCCATTTCCCGCCGGGCGGGAAATGGGCCCCGGGCGGTTCATGATCGTTTCCCGTGTGGCGGGAAAGCGGGCCTTCTATTCGCGTAGATCGATCGAATTCGTTGACGCGTTCCTAGCGGTAAACATAGAGTCACTCCTGCGCCACGGAAAAGTGCGCGGCTGAAGATTGCCGCAACAGGTCGGTGGCCGTAAACGCGACATGGCGCCCGGGAGCGGGAACTCCCAGGCGCCATGTGATGCCCGTGCTCTTCGCACGGCAAAACCAGTGCACCAGCTTGCTGTTGGAGGCTCGGCCGGTGCGACTTGCGCAGGAGGAGTGTTACATGTCCGCGACCGCATGTATAGCGGGAGCCGAGAAGGATCGCGTCGCCGACGGCATCCTGAACGGGTTCACCCAGATCCCTGAGGGCCTCGCCCAGGCGATCGCGAGCAGCGTCCGAGCCGTTGCGCCGGCGGCGAAGATCGTGTGCATCAGCGTCTCCGAACCCGACCACCTCTGGCTGGCCCGGGCCTACGACGCCGACGGTGCCACCGTCCCGCTGCCGCAGCGGCACGAGGAAGCCGTCGCCCGGTGGATCGCGGTCGCCCAGCCGCAGTGCGACTGGCGGCTCCAGCACGACCTCGACCTGGCCACCGGCCACCTCACCGTCGCCGGCGCCCAGACGGCGGCGGGGTACTGACCATGGCCACGCACGACGGGCGCATCCGCACCCACAAGCCCGAGATGAGCCGCGACCCGAAGCTCGCCGAGGTCTCCCTGTCCGCCGAGCGGACTTTCATCTACCTGCTCAACTACGTGGACGACAAGGGCCGCCACCTCGACGACGCCGGGATCGTCCGCGGCCTGATCTGGAAGCGCAAGCGCTCCTGGGACGGAGGCGTCCACACCTCCGAGCGCGTCGAGGACGACCTGCGCCAGCTGGCCGACGTCGGACTGGTGTGCCGGTACCTCAACCCGGCCGACCAAGGCGAGGAACTGCTCCACGTCGTCAACTTCAACAAGCACCAGAGAATCGACAAGCCCAGCGCGAGCCGCCTGGCGCCGTGCCCGCTGCACCAGACCCAGGAAGCCAACGTCGACACCCAGGCCCCGGCCAGGCAGAGCCGGAAGAAGCCCCTGGAACAGCCCGAACCGCGTCCCACGGACACCTCCGAGACCACCGGCCGGAGCAGCTCTGAGAGCGGTGACCTCGACCACCAGCACCCGAGCATCGCGGACTCCACGACACCCTCCACGAACGGATCCAGGATCACGGATCCTGGATCTACCCCTCCGGGGGGCGGCTGCGCCGCGCCCGCCCAGCCCGATACGGCGCAGGAGCCTTCGGCCGAGCAGGCCGACACGATGCACCCGCACACCACCGGAGCCAACGCCCTGCTGGCCGAGTACGTCCGCTCCTGCCCGCAGCAGCCCAGCGAGCGGTTCCGCGGCCACCTCGGCCGGGAGATCAAGGCGTTGCTTGGCACCGGCTACAACTCGGAGCAGGTGCGTGCCGGCCTGCGGCTGTTCGCGGTGAACCCCAAGGGCCCCAGTGCCCTGGAGTCCTTCGTCCAGGAGGCCCTGACCTCCCGCGGTACCCGTCCGGGAAGCACGTACCGGGCGTGGACGAACCCGGCCGCCGGGGCCGCCGCCTACGCCGGGGAGCTGTGATGGCCGGCAGAGATCCTCGCCGGGTTGGCACCGGCCTGCAGGGCCTGGTGGAGCGGTTCAGCCGACTGGGCGTGGACCCTGCCGTGATCGGCCAGCCCGAGCAGCACCCGGTGCCGCAACCGGTCCGGGACGCGCTGGAACTGGCGGCCAGCCGCATCCCGCCGCTGTACCAGGACGCGGTGGCCGACGACCCCCAGGTCCTCGCCTGGGTCGAGCACGTCAAACAGGCCGCCCGCCGCGGCCCGGAAGGACAGCTCGGCATCGCCCGAGCCCGCTCCCTGCTCCTGCTCGGGGAGACCGGAACCGGCAAGACGCACCAGGCCTACGGGGCGATCCGGGCGCTGCTCGGCGCGGGCGTCCGGCTGCGCTGGCACGCGATCACCTCGGTGACCCTCTACGCCATGATGCGTCCGCGCCCCGGCGCCGACCCGGAGCGCGAGATGCGCGAACTGGAGCGCGTGCCCCTGCTGCTGCTGGACGACCTCGGCGCCGGCCGCGCGAGCGAGTTCACCGAGGAGACGCTGTACCGGTTGATCAACCACCGCTACGAGCAGCAGCTGCCCACGTTCATCACCAGCAACATCACCCCGGCCGAACTCTCCGGCCTGCTCGGCGACCGCACCGCCAGCCGTCTGCGCCAGATGTGCCACAAGGCCATCCTCGCCGGCCCCGACCGACGCCGCGCCCCTCTCCCCTTCTGACTTCTCCCGCGATCCCGCGCGGGGCCGGCCGAGCCGCCCCCGGGAGACGCCCTGCCCACGCGCCCGCCACCACGGCGCGACGGAGACACCCCCCGAATGAACACCATCACTGAACTCGAAACCGCTCACGAGCAGCTCGACCGCGGCTGCCCCCGTTGGCGCCTCAAGGCCGCGTGCGCCCGGATCGAGGACCCTGACATCTTCTTCGCCGACCGCCGCACCGCCGCCCACCGCGACGCCCTCACGCTCTGCCTGCAGTGCCCGGTGCGCCGTGAGTGCCTGACCGACGCCATCGAATGCGGGGTTCAAGACGGTGTCCGCGGAGGCCGGACCGAAGAACAGCTCCGCCAGATCGTGGCCTTCAGGGACGGCCGCCAGGTCGACCTCGACCGAGTGCGTGCCACCCTGTTCGGTACTCACCGGCCGCGGCTGACCGAAGCCGAGAAGAAGTCCGTGGTTCGCGTCGCTTTCGGTGCCGGGATTCCGCGCGATACCTGGGCCGCCCTGCTGGGCATCGGCTACAAGGCCGCCACCGCGCGCCAGCGCCAGGCCCGTACGCAACTCGACGTCATCCCGGCGTCCATGCGGCGCGAGGAGATCGCCCTCGCCGAAGAGCTGAGGGACACCACGGTTCCTGGGCTGGCGGTGGCCGCGTGACCCAAGGCCGCCCCAAAGTTTCCCGATGGGACATGGCCGCCATCGCGGCACTCGGCGCGACCGGCTTCGGCCTCTCCTACGACGCACTCCAGCAGATGGCCCAGGCGATCCACGTCCGAGGAAACCTCAGCTACGCGTGGCCGGTAGTCGTCGACGGGTTCATCGCCTACGGGGTGCGCGCTCTCGTCCTGCTGCGCGAAGCGCCCTGGACCGCCCGGGCCTACGCCTGGTCCCTGTTCGCCGGCGCCACCGGAACCAGTGTCTGGGCCAACGCCCTGCACGCGATCCGCCTGAACGAGCAGACGGCAGGAATCCTCGGAGAACTGCACCTCGGAGACCTCGCCGTCGGGTCCCTGAGCACGATCGCCCCGATCGCGCTCGCCGGTGCGGTCCACCTCGGCATCATCGTCACTCGCCACGAGACAGTCCAAGAGAACCTCGGCGACGGCCCCCAAACCGCCGACCCGTCCCCGGGAACTGTCCTGCTGAGCCGAGACGCGATCTCCGAACGCGAGCCCTCGCTCGACAAGCAGATGGTGGCTGACCGAGAAGCCCCCTCGCTCACCACGTCCCGCACAAGCAGAGCGGAACTCACGGTTGGAAGCCAGACGGAGGACCGGAGGAGTGTTGACGAGAAGTTGGCTGCCTACCGTCGGGGCGTGCGGTGGCGAGCCCGATTTGCTGCACGGATTCTGCGCCGAAGCCAGGACGGCTCCGAGGGTCCGGGTGGTGGTCCGTCGGCCCGTTCCGGTGGTCCGGAGGGTGGTGGTCCGTCGGCCCGTCCCGGTGGTCCGGACGGTGGTGGTCCGGAGGGTGGTGGTCCGTCGGCCCGTTCCGGCGGTCCGGAGGGTGGTGGTCCGTCGGCCCGTCCCGGCGGTCCGGACAGTGGTGGTCCGGACGGTGGCGGTCCGGAGGGTGGTGGCCCGTCCGTCCGTCCCGGCGGTCCGGGCAACGACCTGGACCCGGAACTTCTGAAGGCTGGCCGCCGGGCTGCTGCAGAGGCCGGGCGGATTACCCGCAAGGTCGTTGGCGATGGAATCCGCAGCCAGGGGCTCACCGTGTCGAACGACCGGATCCCGGAGATCCTGGCCGCTCTGCGGACCGACAAGCCGCCGCCACCGCGCCGTTGACCGTGTGCTCTCTCCTCCTCTCCCTCTCCCAACTCAACCAACGGAGCTTCCACATGAGCACCACCGTGCTGGCGGACCGCGACCTCGTCGCCGACTTCATGGCCGTTCTGGTCCGCCACTACCACATCAGCAGTGCCCAGATGCTGGGCGACGGTCAGTGGGAGGTCCGCCGGTCCGCCGGCGGACCGGTCGAGACCCTCAGCAGCGAGCAAGCGGAGAAGTTGGTCATGGACCACTTGATCTCCGAGTTCGTCGCCTGCGGCCTGGCCAGCGACGACTTCTGACCGCCCATACTTCCGACCTGCGGCGTCCGAGTCCTACCTCCGTCCGCGTCCAACCGCTCGGGTACCTGGGCCTGTCGCCACCTACGGCGGAGCGAGCTATCCCCGTGGAGTGTCCTATCGGACACTCCACGGGCTCGCCCCCGCCCAAGGGACGGGGGAGGCCGAGAGCCGAGGTCGAGCGGGGGCGCTCGACCACGACACTCGGCTCGCCGCAGCCAGGGGGCAGCGGCGGGCACGACAACCGACAGGAACAGCCCGAGATGACCGTCGCCGAGCCCGTTGCCGACGCCGACGAGCCGAACGCAGCACGCCGCCCGCGTCGCCGCTTCCACGACCCACAGCAGCGCCAACGCTTCCTGACGATCCGCGTGAGCACCGACGAGCAAGCCCTGATCCGCAGCGCCGCGAACGACCGCGCCGAGACCGTCGCCCGCTTCGTCGCGAGCGCCGCACTCACTGCCGCGTCCCACCCCGATGCCGCCCGCAACCCAGACGATCAGCTCGACCGTGCGATCGACGAGCTAGCCGCCGCGCGGCGGCAGACCGCCCGCGTCGGCAACAACCTCAACCAGATCGCCAGAGAGCTGAACGCCGGCGGTCTCCCGCACCCGGCGGACCTGGTCGCCGCGCTGAGCGCGGTCCGCGGTGCCGTCGCCACCGTCGACTCCACGGCGGCCGGTCTCCTCAAGCAGTGGAAGACGCACTGATACCCAACATCACCCGCGGGGACCGGACGTACCGTCTCCTGTCCTACCTCTACGGCCCCGGGCGCAAGGACGAGCACGCCGACCCGCACCTCGTCGCCTCCTGGGACGGCTTCGCCCCGGACCCGGGGCGCGACCCGAACGCCACGATCAAGCAGCTCCAAAAGGTCCTCGACCTGCGGGTGGACCAGCGCGGTCCCCGGCGCCGGTTGAAGAAGCCGGTGTGGCACTGCTCGGTCCGTACGGCTCCCGGAGACCGGCTGCTCAGCGACGAGGAGTGGGCGGTGGTGGCACGCCGGGTGGTCGCGGCTGCCGGCATCGCCGAGGAGGGTGACCCGGACGGCTGCCGGTGGGTCGCCGTGCGGCATGCCGATGACCACATCCACATCGCCGCCACCATCGTGCGCGGCGACCTCCGGAAGGCGGACATCGAGTTCGACTTCCGCCGGGTCCAGGCCGAATGCCGAAAGATTGAACGCGAGTGGGGGCTGCGCGAGCTCAACCCCGGTGACGGCACGGCCGCGAAGGAGCCCACCAACCGTGAGAAGCACAAGGCCCAGCGTCTTGGTGAGGCGGACACGAGCCGGCAACAGCTGCGCGACGCGGTCCGCCAGGCCCTCGCCGGTGCCCGGGACGAGGCCGAGTTCTTCGCCCGGCTGGAGACAACCGGCGTGCTGGTCAACCGCAAGGTGGGCCCGTCCGGCGACACCCTCGGCTACAGCGTCGCCGTCGTCGGAGAACACGATCACATCGGCGAGCCGGTGTGGTTCGGCGGGTACAAGCTCGCGCCCGACCTGACCCTGCCCAAGATCCGTCGCCGTCTCGCGACTCCGGCCTCAGAGCAGCTGGAGACGGTCCGTCCCACAGCACAGGACAGCGGTGCCCGTATACCGAGCGGTCGCCGCGCTCCGGCGGCGGCCGCTCGTCTCCGGGTAGCGGACACGGCCCTGGAGGCGATCGACCTTTTGGACGGTGAGCCCGAGGCCGCGGCCGGGGTGGTCGAGGCGACAGGGGAGGTGCTCGACGCCCTGGCGGCCACGGCCCTGCCCGCACAAAAGGCCGAGCTGCTGGCCGCAGCCCGCGCCTACGAGCGGGCCTCGCGCTCGCACGTGCGGGCCGCGAACGCCGACTCCCGCTCCGTACGGGCCGCTGCCCGAGAGGTACTGTCCGGCGGCTACACCACTAACCGGGGCCCGGACGCCACCGCCGCCGCGGGCGCGCTGGCGGCGCTGATCCTGCTCGTCATCGCGGCCGGTCGCTGGCACGCCAAGCAGGGCCACCTGCAGCAGGCCGCCGCCGCCCGCGCGGCGGCCGACAACCTGCGGGCGGCCTACCGGCAGGCCGCCCGCCAGCCACTGGCCGCCCTGCGCGAGCGCGGCCGGCAGCTCCCCACCGCAGTGCGCGAACGCCACGAGCAGGCCGTGCGGCGGGCGGTACCGGGCGAGGGCGGTCGGCGGATGCTCGCCGAGCCGCAGTTCGACGCCCTGGCCGCCGCCCTCGCCGAGGCGGAAGCCGCCGGGCACGACCCCGACACCCTGCTGGAGCGCGCCCGCTCGTGGCGGGAGCTGGACACTGCCGGGTCGGTCACTGCCGTGCTGACCTGGCGCGTGCGGCACCTCGCGAAGCTGCCCCACCCCGCCGCGGGCAAGCCGCACCGGAGCGCCAGCGCGTTGACTCCGCCCACTCCTGCCACACCCGCTGCCCCCTCGCGGCAGCGCCGCTGACCCGGCCGCCGACGGACGCCACCAGGGCTC